>CANQVY010000015.1 GCA_947627405.1 uncultured Bacilli bacterium
CATATTGTAATTAACCATAAAAATGGATACTACACTTTATATGCCCATTTATCTAAATATTATGTACAAGTAGGAGATGTTGTAGAAGCAGGAGAAGTTATAGGAGCTATGGGACATACTGGATATGCATTTGGAACACACTTACATTTTGGAGCATTTAAGGGTTATCCATATCGAGGAGGAACAGCATTCAATTCCTTGCTGTTATTTAAATAAAATGAAAATTAAAGTGATTCGAAGTGGTTCAAAAGAAAATTGTACCTTTATAGCAACAGAAAAAACAGCTATATTAATTGATATTGGATGTAATTTTATTACTTTACAAAACGCACTTGAAGCAGAAAATATAGATATGCAGTCTATAAGCAAAATTTTAATTACACATATTCACAGCGATCATACAAGAGGACTCAAAACTCTTTTAAATCATTTGAATTTAAAAGTTGTAATTCCCACTGCTATGGCAAGAGAATTGCAAAGAATCATCGACCCTAAATACTTTGAAATTGTTGAAGATCAATTTACCATAGGAGATATTTCTGGAGAAATGATACATACTTCACACGATACAGAATCTTCAGTTGGATATGTCTTAAAAGCAGAAAATAAAGAAATTGTCTATATTACAGATACAGGATATATCAATCGTAAATATTTTAAAAAAACAAGCAATAAAGATTTATATCTTATAGAAAGTAATCATGATGAGGCTTTGCTGATGGATGGACCCTATCCACCTTATTTAAAACAAAGAATTATTAGCGATGAAGGACATTTATCCAATCGAACCACTGCAAGATATCTATCCAATGTTATAGGCCCAAAAACAAAAACAATTATTTTAGCTCATGTTAGCGAAAAAAATAATACATATGAACTTGTTTATGAAACAACAAAAAATAGATTAGAGCAAGAAAAAAAATCAGTAGATACGATTCTAGTAGCTCACCAGCAAGAAGAATTACCAATGATAGAGGTTTAATATGATAAAGATCATTTGTGTAGGTAAAATAAAAGAGCAATATATAAAAGAAGCAATTACCGATTATTACAATCGAATAAAAAAATATACGAAGATTGAAATAATTGAAGTAATGGATGAAAAAATAGAAGAAGAAAAAACAACAAAGAAGAAAGAAGGACAAAGAATTTTTAAACATATTAAAGATAAAGATTATGTGGTTGTTTTAGATATTTTAGGAAAACAATATACTTCTATAGAATTTGCAAAATTTATGAACGATACTTGCATAATAAGTTCAAATATTGTATTTATTATAGGAGGATCTCTAGGGTTAGAGGATACTGTAAAAGAAAGAGCCAACATCTGTATATCTTTTTCAAAATTTACTTTTCCCCATCAATTATTTAGAGTTTTGCTTTTGGAACAAATTTATCGTTCTTATAAAATAAATAATAATGAAAATTACCACAAATAAAAAAAAAGAATACTATATATAAAGGAGAAAATATGAAAAGATTAAATGAATTGTATGATTGTCCTTATGATGTAGAGATTAATGATGTAAAGATTAATTCAAAACAAGTAACCCCAGGAGATATTTTCGTTTGTACAATGGGAGTAACAGCTGACAGACATGATTTTATCGATGAAGCGATAGAAAATGGAGCGGCGGCTATTGTTGTAAGTAAAGATGTAGAAAAGAAAAAAGTACCAATTATTAAAGTAGAAAATACCAATAAAGAGTTATTTTATATTGCTGGGAAACTTTATGATTTTCCTCAAAGAAAACTTGAAATGATTGGAATCACAGGAACAAATGGAAAAACTTCTGTTGCTGAGATTCTCTATCAATTAATTGGAGAAAAGTGTGCTTATTTAGGGACAAATGGAAAGAAATATAAGAATCATAGCGAAATGATTCGTAATACAACTCCAGATGTGGATCGACTATATAAATATTTTAGCGAGTTTATTGATAATGGTTGTAAAACTTTAGTCATGGAATCGTCTAGTGAAGCTATGTATTGGCATCGGTTAGATGATATTCAGTATGATATATGTATTCTTACAAACATAACAGAAGATCATTTAAATATTCATAAAACTTTAGAAAATTATGTAGAATGTAAAAGTAGATTGTTTTCTTTAGTTAAAGAAAATGGGTATAGTATATTAAACAGTGATAGTCCATTTTTCGATACGGTTTTGAAATACGCTAAAGGAACGGTAGTTACTTATGGATTTAAAAAAGAGGATACTTTATATATAAAAGATTATAAAGAAGAGAAAACATTAAATATAACATTTGTTTATAAGAATAAGGAATATTTTGTTAAATCTTCGTTGCTAGGAAATTTTAATGTATTAAATATTGCAGCTTCTATCTTAGCATGTGCATGTAGAGGAGAGTCGATTGAAAAAATTGTAAAAAAGATTGAAAACCTAAAACAAATTGAAGGTAGATTTGAAGTTCTTGATTTTCATCAAAATTATACTTTAATATTAGATTATGCGCATACAACAGATGCCTTTAATCATATTTTAGAATATTTAAATAAAATAAAAAAAGGAAGAATTATTACATTAACTGGGTCTGCTGGCGGCCGTGAACGAAAAAAAAGACCAGCAATGGGGAAAGCGGTTCTAGATCAATCTGATTTTGTTGTCTTTACAATGGATGATCCTAGATATGAAAAAGTCTCAGACATTATTGACGATTTGCTATTAGAAACAGATAAAAAAAATTATATCCGCATTGAAGATAGGCGCCAAGCTATAAAATATGCATTAGATATGGCAAAAAAAGATGACATTGTTTTAATAGCTGGTAAGGGAAGAGACAATTATATGGCAGTAGAAGATCAATACCTGCCATATAACGATTATGAAGAAATTGTAAAATATTTTGAAAATAAATAAACATGCTCATGGCATGTTTTTTTGTTTTTCATACTATAATTAATTAGGTGAAGAAAGTGCTTAATAAAATAGTTTGGGCAATAGCAACATCAATGCTATTATTTAGTGGATTTTATTTTACATGTAAATTAAAAGCGGTTCAATTTAATTTTAAAAGAATGATAAAAAGTTTAAAAACAAGTGAAAGAACTACAATTTCACCATTACAGACCTTAATGTTATCATCTGCAGCCAAAATAGGAGTAGGCTCTATAGCGGGAATTGCCTTAGCATTATATTTAGGAAATGAAGGAACAATCTTTTGGCTATGGGTTACCTCTTTAATTCTTGCTCCAAATGCTTTTGTAGAAAGTTTATTTGGCGCTAAATACAAGAAAAAAGATAATGGAATTTATACGGGTGGTCCATCTTATTATATAAAAGAGGGGTTAAATAATAAAAAACTTAGCTCTATATATGCTCTATTAATTATTGTTGTTTATATTTTTTGTTTTTCTTCCATTCAAACAAATACAATTGCTAATAGTATTTTTCATTCCTATCAGATAAATAAAGGAATGATTGCTGTGATCATTGTTATTCTTAGCGGCATTATTATTTTTAAAAATATTCAAGATTTAATTAAAATTATTTCTTCTTTTGTACCATTTATGTGTTTAATTTATATTACTATTGGAATGTATATTATTCTTCATAATATAGATCAAATACCTATGATATTAGAAAAAATTCTAAAAGAAGCATTTAATTTTGAATCCTTTACGACTGGTTTTTTATCCTCTTTAATTATTGGAATCCAAAGAGGAATTTTTTCCAATGAAGCCGGTCTTGGGACTGGAGCCATAGCATCTGCTACATCGGATACTAGAAATTATAAAAATCAAGGATATATACAAATTATAGGCATTTATTTTACTTCCTTAGTAATTTGTACCATATCTGCTTTTATCATTTTATTATCTCCTTATAAAACATTAAATTTAAAGAACATAAATGGTATAGAAATCTCTTTATTTGCCTTAAAATATCATTTAGGTTCTTTTGGAGAATTATTTTTGATTTTATCAATTGTATTATTTGCTTTTTCCACCATTATTGCTGGATACTATTACGGAGAAAGCAGTTTGAGATTTGTAAGCAAAAAAATTTCCAAAACCAAAATTTTTCTATTGAAAACCATAACATTAATCATTTTATTTGTTGGAGCCATAACGAAACCAGGACCATTATGGAAAATAAGCGATTTTATCATAGGATTATTAGCGATTATTAATATTTATAGTATATTAAAACTATATAATAAAGATAAATTGTGATAAAATGGAGATGGAAGTGATATTATGATAGGGAATGGTTGGGATCAATTATTAAAAGAAGAATTACAAAAAGATTATTTTAATCATTTAATTGAATTTATAAAAAAAGAATACAAAGAAAAAACAATATATCCAAAACAGGCAGATATTTTTAATGCTTTTCGTTATACCAAATATGAGGAAGTTAAAGTTGTTATTCTAGGGCAAGATCCTTATCATGGAGAAAATCAGGCAGAAGGGCTGTCATTTTCTGTAAAAAAAGGAATTAAGAAACCACCATCATTAGTTAATATTTATAAAGAATTACAGGATGATTTAAATATTCCTATAGAAAAAGACGGTTCATTAGTTCATTGGGCAGAACAAGGAGTTTTATTATTAAATGCCGTTTTAACTGTAGAAAAAGATAAAGCTGCTTCTCATCAAGGAAAAGGTTGGGAAATATTTACCGACGAAGTGATTAAATTGCTAAATAAAAAGCAAACGCCAATCATATTTATATTATGGGGAAATTATGCTCGAAGTAAAAAAAAGTACATCACCAATTCAATTCATTATATTATTGAATCAGCACATCCTTCTCCTTTATCCGCTCATAATGGTTTTTTTGGAAGCAAACCATTTTCTAAAACGAATGAATTTTTAAAAAAATCCAACCAAACTCCTATAGATTGGTCTTTAGCAAAATAAAAAAAATTACGAATGTAATCTTTTATTCTTTATAATTATCTTTTAAAATTTCATAAATTTCTTCTGTCTCTTTTTCATAAAATTCTTTTTTCTTTAAATGCAGGATAGCACCGACAAGATTAGCTGGAAAGGAACAGATTAATTTGTTAAAAATGGTAACATTGTCATTATAAAAACTTTCTCCCGCTTCAATTTCTTGTTTATTCATAAACAACTCATCCATGATTTTCTTTATATTTTCTTCTTCATATAGATGAACATTATTGTCCATGATTTCATTTATAATTCTAGATCCCTTTTGTAATTCTTTGTTAATCTCAAAATTATTTAAATGATTGTCTTTAATTTTAATGATAATATCTAAAAGCCTATTTTCATCCTTAAATTTTTCTTTAATTATAGGGATTAACCTTTCAAAAAGTGACATTTTTTCTTTTAAACTTTTATTAATTTTATTTTCCGCCTCTTGAATACGAATCATTGCGAATTGATATTTATTATAATAAATAGTAAATATCATAAGTAGCAAAGAAATAGCAATTACTGCAATAACAATTATATATAATATCATATTATCACTTCCTAGTATAAATTATTATACCAAAAAAAACAGAAAGGTACAATACCAAGGATTATAGGAAACGATTCTTCATATTTTTTTTAATTTGAATAAGAGAAAATCCAACCTAACTCTTGCAAATAAAAACATGTATTTTAATAATAAAAGATTTATTTGATGAAATCTATGTTATAATGACTAAGAAAGAAAGGAATGAAACATACAATGAAAGTACTATTAGGAGTATCAAATAAGCATGTACATTTATGCGAAGAGGATTATAAAATATTATTTAATGGAATTGAAATGAAAAAAGAAAAAGATCTCGTGCAACCAGGACAATTTGCATCCAATTTATTTGTAGATGTAAAAACGGAGGCAGGAGAATTAAAGCATTTAAGAGTATTGGGACCAATTCGTAGCTATACGCAAGTAGAATTAGCAAAAACAGATAGTTTTAAGTTAAAAATTAATCCCCCTGTAAGAGAATCAGGTAATTTAAAGGGAGCAAGTCAAGTTACTTTAATTGGACCAACTGGAGAAATCACAAAAGAATGTGCAATCATTGCCAATAGGCACATCCATGTAAATAAAGAAATTAGAGAACAATATGGATTGGTTGGGGTAGATGAAGTAAAAGTAGTAATTCCTGGAGAAAAAGGATCCATTCTTGATCACGTATCTTTAAAAGATGCTCAAGAAGCTGCATTTGAATTTCATATTGACACGGATGATGCCAATGCTACCTTAGCAAAAACAGGGGATTTATTAGAAGTAATAGTAGATTAACTATTGCTTTTTCATTGAAAAAAACAATAATACTTGCCAAAAAGAAGAAAAAATGATATAATATGTTGTCAAGAAAGGCAAAAGGATCGATAAGAAAAGAAGGGAAGTATGTAGCCATGAATGAAAAGTTGTTAAAACAATTAAAAAAGAAAGATAATTATAGTGTAAATCAATATGAAAGATTAGAGAATTTAGCGCAATTTATACGAAAGAAAGGATTTAATCATGATTCTATCCACAACATTACTTCTTTAGTAACCTACTATAATTACATTAAGAATAGATTTGATGCAACGCGTTATCAGCATTATAGAAAACCATTTATTGAATATATGAGTCAATATTATGATCCAAAAAAAGTAGAAGATTATTTTGATGGAAAAATTCCAGACGAACAATTCCTAGATGATTTTCTAAAAGCACAGGAAGCACCAAAGAAAGAGCAAAAAAATATAGAAATAGCTGAATCCTCTAATATCCAAGAGAAAGATAACTTTGAAAATAATGAAAATTCAAATAAGTTATCAATGCAAAATTCAGAGGTTCAATTGAAACTTCAAGAGTCTACAAAGGCCAAAATCAAATTTATATTAATCAAAAAGCATATGCATTTAAAAATACAACGCAAAAAAGAAGTCCACAAGAATAATTTACAGAGTATTGGAAATTCTCTTTCGAGTGGAAAAGAAAAGCTTGGACAACTTTTCGATCGCATTTATGATGTAATACATCGAAAAGATGCATATGAACAATGGCAAAGAGGATGTATCCAAGCTCTTGAAGAACAAAATAGGGAATTGGCTCTAATGAATCAAGAAAAAGAAGTAAATGCAGATACTGAAAACAAGCAAGTAAAAATAAAAAAATAATAAAAGGCAAGACATAAATTTTTAAAATTTTGTCTTGTTTTTTTGTTACATAATATAATAAGATATCGGTTTAAAAAATTTCTATAATTATTGCTTGAATAGTTTTGAATAAATATTTATTGAATAAAAAAAGATCGTATTTGACTTAAAAAAACATTAAAGCAATATTAGAGAAAAATTAGAAAATTAAAAACATAGAATTAGTGATTATACAAGGCTTTAGAATACGGGAAGAAACGCCCGAAATTTTTTATTTATCTTTTTTTTCAATCTCATCAAAAACGGGATCGTCTTCACTTGGTTCACTGCCTTTAATGTAATACATAATTTTCGCTTTTTTATTTTCTTTACTGGCGGGTTTACCGGTAATTGGATCTACCAAAACGCCTACGACATTATCTGGAATTTCGTACCAATGATTTTCCGTTCCATCTAAATAGGTTTCCATAGAATTAATCCATATATCTTTTGTAAATTTATAATCAGTATCTTTTATATTTCGATTGTCATCATATCCACACCAAACTGCCGTTACAACATCTGGAGTATACCCAATATAGATACTATCTGTATCAGTGGTTCCAGATTTTAAAGCATAAGTATGTGTCATCTTAGAAGCTAAGGAAATGGCTGTTGGATAATTATAATCAATAAAAGCTGAATCATAAGTAGAGGTAAGAAGATTACTTAAAATAAAAGTCACACTTCCACTTAGAACCTGACTTTTTTCTTCTTTTGCTTCATAAAGGACATCGCCTTTTGAATTTTCCACTTTATGAATTAAATAAGGCTTTATTTTATATCCACTATTTGCAAAGGCTGCATACCCACCCACCAATTCTTTTAAATACATTTCATAGGTTCCTAAAGGTAGAGAAGCAACAGCCTTTAATTTTGAAGTAATTCCAACTCGTTTAGCGGTATCTACAAGAACGTCTTCTCCCAAAAACATATGTGTCTTTACTGCATATATATTATCCGAATAAGCTATAGCTGTTGCTAGTGAAATTGGTTTTTCTGCATATTTATTATTGTAGTTTTTAGGAGAATAGGTTTCATTGTTGTTTAAAGTAAATGTGGTTTGTTCACTTTTAAAAGCTGTAGAAGAAGTAAATCCATTTTCAAGGGCCGCATAGTATAAAAAAGGCTTCATTGTTGATCCTATTTGTCTCTTGGATAAAATGGCACGATTATATTCGCTTTTTCGATAATCTTTTCCTCCCACCAATCCCAAAATTTTCCCATTATTAGGGTTCATCATTATAGAAGCCGTTTGTATTTCTGTATCCTTTGTTATAGTGTTTTTTGTGCTAGATTCCAATGCTTTTTGAGCTTTGATATTCATATTTGTATAGATTTTCAATCCTCCAGAAGTAATTAAAGAATTGGAAATGCCTAATTGTTCAAGTTCATTATTTACTGCATTAATATAATACATGTAATTTAAAGTTTCATCATTTTCTAAATTTCCTATAATCTCCAGTTTTTCATTATAGGCTGCATCTGCTTCCTTTTGCGTAATGTATTTATTTTTAACCATGGTGGATAAAATATACTTTTGTCTTTTTTTAGCTGTATCAAAATCATTGACGGGAGAATAATTTGCAGGGGATTTAGGTATTCCAGCTAATATAGTGGCTTCGGCTAAAGATAAATCTTTAGCGCTTTTATTAAAATAGAATTTACTGGCTTTTTCAATTCCATACATTCCATGTCCATAATTGATTGTATTTAAATAACCTTCTAATATTTGATCTTTTGAATAATGAGCTTCAATTTCCATTGTCAACCACATTTCATCCCATTTTCTAGACCAAGTTTGATCAAAATCTAAATATAAATTTTTAACATATTGTTGTGAAATTGTTGAAGCACCCTGTTTGGAACCACTTTTAAGATTGGTAAGCATTGCTTTAGCTATACGAACAAAATCAAAACCATGATGTGAATAAAAATTTTTATCTTCACTTGATATAGTCGCATTGATAATATTTTGATTAATATTTTCCAAATTTGCCCAAGTGCTTGTGCCATTTCCTTGATAAAAAACTGTATTCGTATTATCAAAATAAGTAATTCCTTCGCTTGAGGTAATATTCACGGTAGGAGTTAGTTTTACATAAAAATAACAACACACCGTAAAAATAGTACATAATAAAGTAAAAAACAAAAAAAATTTCCATAAATTTCTAAATAAACGCATATAAAAACCTCATTTCATTTATAGTATGAAAAAAAACAAAAAAAATATGTACTAAAAAAACAGAATATGTTATAATCTGTTGTAGAAATTGTCATTGGAGGATTTTGTTTTGAAACTAAAAATAAAGGTAATAATAAAAAATCAGTCACAAAAAATAGAAAAAAAATATAATGCTATATTAAAAAACAGCAAAATAATAAAATATATGGAAAAAGAAAACACAAAAGTCCAAATGGATATGGAAAGATTAACTTTAACAAGAGAAAACAATCAATTCAAAATGGAATATAATTTTAAAACAGGAAGAGGAAAAATAAATATGAAAGAATTAAAAAGGAATATCGAACTTCCTATACTTGTTGAAAAAATATTATATGAGAAAAACCAATTTTTAGTAGAATACAAAATTGATAAAGAAAAATTTACTTATTCCATAGAATGGAGGTCTATATGAGTATTATAAAAGAAATAGAAAAAATAGTTAGCACGTGTATAAAAGACTTGGGGTATGAATGTAATGAAATAACTTTATTACCTTCTTCACGACCTGATTTAGGACAATTTCAGGTTAATGAAGCTATGATGCTAGGAAAGAAAAATAGTAAAAACCCAAGAGAAATTGCCGAAGAAATTGTACAACAATTAAAAAATAAACCTTTTTTTACTAAGCTAAATATTGCAGGGCCAGGTTTTATAAATTTGTCTTTATCTGATTCTTTTTTAATAGAAAGTATCAATAAGATGAAAGATCCAAGAGCAAACAATATAGATTATCCTTTACCAAAAAAAATTATAATTGATTACGGTGGAGCAAATATTGCAAAAGAATTACATGTAGGACATTTAAGATCAGCTAATATTGGTGAAAGCTTAAAGCGTTTAGCAAAATTGTTAGGAAATGAAGTAATCGGAGATGTCCATTTAGGAGATTGGGGATTGCCTTTGGGCCTTATTATTCGTGAAATAAAAGAAATGTATCCAGATCTTGTTTATTTTGATGAGAATTATAAAGGAGAATATCCTAAAGAATTTCCTATAACAGTAGACGATTTAGCTTTTATTTATCCTAAAGCCAGTCGAAGAAAAAAAGAAGATGAACAATATTTAAAAGAAGCCCAAGAAATCACAGCCAAATTGCAAGAAGGGCAAAGAGGATATAGGGCCTTATGGCAACACATTGTAGATACATCATTAATTGATATAAAAAATGTGTATGAAGATTTAAATACCCAATTTGATTTATGGTTAGGAGAAAGCCATGCACATAGTTCCATTCCTATAGTTATTGATATTTTTAAGCAAAAAAAATTAGTGAAAAAAGATGATGGAGCTTTAATTGTAGAAGTTAAAGATCCTAAAGATAAGAAAGAAGTTCCACCAGTTTTATTAGTAAAATCAAATAACGGAGCAGGCTATCAAACAACAGAAATTGCTACGCTTTATAATCGTATTCAAGATTACAATCCAGATGCGATATGGTATTTAGCCGATTCTAGACAGGCACTTCATTTTGAACAAGTTTTTAGAGCTTGTAGAAAAGCAGAAATTGTAAAAGAGGATGTTTCTTTGGAATATTTGCCTTTTGGAACAATTAATGGAGCAGATGGCAAACCATTTAAGACCAGAGATGGAGGCGTAATGTCATTAAAAAAATTAATTAATATGGTCGAAGAAGAAGCATTAAAAAGAATAAATGTAGAGATCGTTGGAGAAGAAAAAAAGCAAACTACAGCACATACAATTGCTATATCGACAATTAAATACGCCGATTTACTTCCTTATCGAACGACTGATTATATTTTTGATCCAAAGAAATTTTTAGAAGCAGAAGGGAAAACAGCTCCTTATCTTTTATACTCTACCATTCGTATAAGATCTTTATTAAATAAAGCCAAAGAACAAAACGAAACCATAGAACAATATCATAAAGTGTTTACAAATAGTGAAAAAGATGTTGTCTTATTATTATTACAGCTTCCTAAAATACTTACCAAATCTTATGAAATGAGAAGTTTAAATGAAATTTGTGATTTTTTATATCGATTAACCAATAGTTATAATAAATTCTATAGTGAAAATAGAATATTAATTGAAAAAGATTTAAGTAAAAAAGAAAGTTGGTTATTTTTATCACAAGTTGTATATAATACGAATATAATGCTTTTAGACACCCTGGGGTTAACTATTCCAGAAAAAATGTAAAAATGTATTGTAATTCTATATAAAGTATGATATAAATTTAGGTGTTTATTACATATAAAAAGTTTGTAATTTTGTGTAGGAGGCGAATTATGAAAAAGACAATTGCAAAATATACAAAAGAAGAGTTAGAGTTATTATCATATAAAGACATAACAAATTTAATCCTAGAAGAACAACAAGCAATGAATACTGCTGATTTGTTTAAACAAATTATTAACCTATTGGGATTATCTAATAAAGAATATGAGGCAAAGATAGGAGATTATTATACCTCTTTAACAACAGATAAAAGGTTTATAATGTTAGATAATGGTTGTTGGGATTTAAGAGCTAGACATAAATCTGATAAAATTGTAAAATTAGAAGAAGACGATGAGGAAGATGAAGAATTAGAAGAAGTAGAAAAAGAGGAAGATTCTAACGACTATGATGCTGCTGTAGAAGACAACTATGAGGATACAGATGATGATTTAAAAGATTTAGTAGTAATAGATGAAGATGAATTAGAAATAGAATAAAGCACCTTTTTACATGGTGTTTTATTGTTTAATGTGTTATACTGCGAAAAAGAAAGGGTGATCGTATGTTTAATAGACTGGAAGCTATCGAAGAAAAATACAAGAATTTAAATAAAGAGTTGATGGATCCAGCTACTCTAAGCGATATTAATAAAACAACAAAAATTTCAAAGGAGATAAGTGAATTAGAAGAAGTAGTAAATTGTTATGAAGAATATAAGCAGATTTTAAGGGATTTAGAAGAAGTCAACGAAATGGTAAAAGACAAGGAATTAGCAGATATGGCCAAAGAAGAGTTGCCAAGATTAAATGAAGAAGAAATAAAATTAAAAAACAAACTAGAGATATTATTACTTCCAAAAGATCAAAATGATTCCAAGAATGTAATTGTAGAAATCCGAGGAGCAGCTGGAGGAGATGAAGCAAATATATTCGCGGGAGATTTATATAGGATGTATTGTAAATATGCTGAAAAGCAAGGGTTTAGTGTTGAAACAATTAACTCCATTGATGGCGAAGCAGGAGGATTTACAATTGTTGAGTTTATCATAAAAGGAGCAGGTGCTTATTCAAAATTAAAATATGAAAGTGGATCTCATAGAGTACAAAGAGTACCTATTACTGAATCCAACGGAAGATTGCAAACTTCAACAGCCACAGTACTCGTAATGCCAGAAGCAGAGGATGTAGATATTCAAATTGATGAAAAAGATATAAAAGTAGACGTCTATAGATCTTCTGGATGTGGAGGACAAGGTGTAAATACTACCGATAGTGCGGTAAGGATGACACACTTACCAACAGGAATTGTGGTTACTTGTCAAAATGAAAGAAGTCAGATTAAAAATAGAGAAAGAGCTTTGAAAGTATTAAAAGCAAGAATTTATGAAGCAAAAATGCAAGAAGAAGAAGCGAAAGCAGGAAATGAAAGAAAAAATAAAATTGGTACAGGAGATAGAGCAGAAAAAATAAGAACCTATAATTATCCACAAAATCGAGTAACAGATCATAGAATCAATTTTACAACAAAACAATTGGATAGAGTGATGGAAGGGGATCTAAATGAAATTATAGAAGCTTTAATTTCAGAAGATCAAAGAAGAAAATTAGCAGGCGATGAAGATTAAAGATTTAATTGATTATGGAAACAAATACTTACATAAAGATAAAGTAAAGCTAATTATAGGAAGTGTCTTAGATTATAACCCTTTAGAATTGTATAATCATTTAGAAGAAAATGTAGAAGGGGAAAAAAGGCAAAAGATAGAAAAAATAATTCATGCTTTAGTGAATAATATACCCATTCAATATGCTTTAGGAAACACCGATTTTTATGGGTATAATTTTATAGTCAATGAAAATGTATTAATTCCTAGATTTGAAACAGAAGAATTAGTAGAAAATATAATAAAATATATAGATATCTACTTTCCAAATCCAATTAAGATAATTGACCTTGGTTGTGGAAGTGGTGCGATAGGAATCACTTTAAAAAAAGAAAGAAACCGATGTGATGTGACCCTTTTGGATATCAGCGAAAAAGCATTAGAAGTGGCAAAAGAAAACAGTAGATTGTTAAACGCGGATGTAACTTTTATTCAAAGTGATATGTTAGAAGAAGTTCAGGGCAAATTTGATGTTATCGTTAGCAATCCACCATATATTGCAGAAGGGGAAGTAATAGAATCGATCGTAAAAGAAAATGAGCCGCACTTAGCATTGTATGCTAAAGATAATGGTCTTTACTATTATGATAAAATTTTAAAAAAAGCAAAAGATCATGTAAACGATAAATTTTTCATTGCCTTTGAAATAGGGTATAATCAAAGAGAAAAAGTTACAGAATTAGTGCATAAGTATTTAAAAGAAGTAAAAATAGTCTCTAAGAAAGATTTACAAGGAAGAGATAGAATGTTATTTATTTTTAAAAATTGTGAATAAAAAACAAACAAACTACCCAATATGGAATTGAGGTGGTTTTATTATGAAAAAACTTTTACCATTATTAGCAATTATGATAGCTTTTTTCTCTTTTATAAATTTGAAGGAAGAAGAATTAGTTATTCCAGAAGAGGCCATAAGATTACGTGTAATAGCCAATTCAAATACGGTAGAAGATCAAAATATAAAGAGAAAAGTAAGAGATAATATTCAAAAAGAAATTATCAAATTGTCCGATTCCAAGAATATTGAAGCAACAAGAAAAAATATAAAAGAGAATTTAAATAAAATAAATCAAATTGTAAAAAAAACCTTGCGACAACTCAATGTAGAAGATCAATATGATGTAAATTATGGATATAATTATTTTCCAGATAAAGAATACAAAGGAGTTACTTATAAAGAGGGATATTATGAATCTTTAGTGATTACACTGGGGTCTGGAAAAGGAGAAAACTTTTGGTGTGTTTTATTTCCACCACTTTGTTTACTAGATGCGGATGAAAACAATACAGATCAAGTCGAATACAAGTTTTATATACAAGAGTTATTATCAAAATATTTTTAAGACATAATTTGTTATAACAATCGTAATATTTAAAGAGGGATACTATGTTTTTTACAAATATTATGATTGCAATAGGTTTAAGTATGGATGCTTTTTCATTAGCTATATTATATGGTATGAGTGGGATTGAAAAAAGAAAAATTTATCTATTAAGCATGATCGTAGGCAGCTATCATTTTTTTATGCCAATATTAGGCTTTTATATTGGAAAAATGGTATTAAAGATTCTTCCTATGAAACCTGATATATTAGTAGGAAGTATATTTTTAATACTCGCTATTCAAATGTTTTTATCAGCATTTAAAGAAGAAAATATAACCCCTTTAAATAAAATTTCTTCACTTCTTT
>CANQVY010000016.1 GCA_947627405.1 uncultured Bacilli bacterium
GAATATTTATGTATAACTTAATTATAAAAATATCTTTAATTTTATAAAAAGTGTGACATATGATTGATTTCTCTAGAAGAATCATTGTATAAATAAAACGAAACTATTTTAAATGAGCAAAAAATATGATATATTAAATAAAAAGATAGTAAAGGAGGAATATTGATTATGACAAAAAAAGAAGCAAAGAAACAGGGGATAGATAAGTATATTATACCAGTTTTATTAGTTGTTATCATTCTATTATTGTTAGCTCTTATACTTGTTGTTTTTCATGATAAATTTATAGCATCCAATCGCGAGAATTCTACAAATTTAAATGAAAGTATCGAAAACAATAGTGTGCCTAATTCAAAAGAAAATACACAAAGCAATTCTTCAACAACAGAAAAATATATTTCTTCACAAAAAGCACTTACGATAGCCTTAAATGATATAGGAGCAACGCAAAGTGACGTTTACGATGTAGATGTTGAACTTGATTATAAGTATAAACAGAATGTGTATGAAGTTTCTTTTAATTATAGACAATACGAATATGAATATTATTTAAATGCAACAACGGGTAAAATTATACATGCATTTAAAGAAAGAGATTAACCTACAAAAAACAACAATAAAAATTGTCAAATTATGAACAATTTTGAAAAAAAGATTCAATTTTTGTTTACTTGTCTTTTTTCTTTTGTTAGTATGAACATACAGTAGGAAAGATAAAAGAGGAGTAATATATGCAGTACATAGAAAAATTTATAATTTCAAAAAATTTGTCTGTAATAATTCATCATGATGAAGACAAAGAAATGAAAACCATTTTAATTGAAAAACAAGTAGATGGTAAATTAAAACGACCTTATGAAGGTACTTTCAATCAACGGATAAGAATAAAATTGAATAGAGAGTATTTGGTTTTCTTTGATAAAGATTACACATTACAAGATATGAATTTAAAGGTAATAGCTTTAACAACAGGAGAAGAAATTAAAGAAAAAAAGATGGAAATTTATCAAGAAGTAAGCAAAGTAAATAAATATAGTGCTTTTGAAATAAGATGTTTTCCTAAAAGATAAGATGTTTTCCTAAAAGATAAAATTAAGTGAAAAATTTTATCTTTTTTTGTTATAATCATATTTAGGAGTGATAAAAATGATAAAGAAAATTATATTTGATCTAGACGATACATTAATCGATTTTAATGAAAAATTTTTAGAAATGATTCAACTGTCAAAATATAAAATAAATAAAGAAGAGTCAAAAAAAATAGAAGAAGTATTGTTTACTTATGAAAAAAGACATGATAAATATTCATATCAGGATATGTATGAAGAAATAAATGAAGTATTAAATCATAAAATTACAAAGAAACAATTTTTAGAAATTTTAAATAATTGTAAAGACTTGGTACCTAAAAAGCAAGATAAAAAGTTAATACATACCTTGGAATATTTATCTAAAAAATATGAATTGGTTGTTCTTACGAACTTTTTTACGGAAATACAAAAATCCCGACTTGAAAATTATGGAATTTTAAAATATTTTTCTGAAGTCATAGGAGGAGACTTAGAAAAGTGTAAACCAAATTTTAGAAGTTATGCGATTGCTTGTGGGTTTCATTCTTTTGATGAATGCTTAATGATTGGGGATGACTTAGAATTAGACGTGATAAAACCACTTTCATTTGGAATGGATGCTATATGGTATAATAAGAAAAATCAGGATACAAAATATAAAAATGTAACTTCTTTACATGAACTTGAAAATATGTTATAATAAAGCTCATTTGTTTGGGGGATTTTTATGGAAAAAATAGATTTTGATCAAGTATATTATCATGGATTAGATAGTGCCAATGGTTTTAGTAGAAACACTGCCAATTTTACAAATTTAAAATATGAGATTTCATTAAAAAGATTGGAATCCATACTTAAGTGTAAGGCCATTCTTTCAACAGATAGGCGTAAAAAAGAAAAAATTGAAGATATTGGGGTTCACTGTGGAGTAAATTGGAATGGTTCAAAATATGTATCTATTTGTCAAAAAAAATTTTTGTTAAAAGTAGCTAAACCGACATGGATTTTATCTGAAGCTTATCAAAATTTCTGTCAACATGGGATATCTATTGTACTTAATCAGGATTTAATAAAAGATTTACCTGTTCGTCAAGATTTTCATTTGCATATGCCCGGTGAAATTCAAATTGAAGATGCCATACCAACGAGTTATATGATAGGACTTTGTATAAATACTTCCAATGAGGATCAAAATTATCAAGATACAGTAAAAAAAGCCAAAAGTTTATTAATAAAGTATCAAATGGAAATTCCTATATTTCATTTAAGAAATACGGTTCAAGAAAAAATAGATTCCAAAAAATTATAGAAAAGAAAAAATAAAAATTAGGGTGTGAAAAGATGAAAGGATTATTAGAAATACATTTTGAACTTTATGAAGAATATCAAGAACATTATTTTTTAGAATCTCAATTTTATTCTAATGATTATTCTTATATTATAAACATCAATATAGATACTCAAACTCCTTATGCAAAAATAGATCAAGAAAAAAATCAAATTATGAAAGCTATGAATTGTGAACTTGCTGATGAAGATGTATTAGAAAAAGTTAGAGATCAATACGATTTCCTTGAAAACATTGAATTTGTTTTAATAGGCAATACAATGGATGAAATGATTAATTATCTTAAAAAAAATCCTGAGTTAAGAAAGAAAAAAATAATTATTCCCATTCGGATAAATACATATGAACAGGAAGTACTACAAACATTAAAAGAAACGTTAAAGGAATTTCATGATTGTAATTTTTATATTCTATCTAGTGGAAATGAAGATTTAATTTCATTGGATGAATATGAACAAACCATTGAAAAAATAGATGCTATAGTGAATCGTGTTAAGAAATATAACTATAGTCCTATAGAAATGTTAATGCATGCTTATGACTTAGTAAGAAACCGTGTTTATAAAGAAGAAGAAAAAAATGAAAGAAATACTATTTCTAGAGATGTGACTAAAGTACTTTTACTAGGTGATAAAATTGTATGTACTGGATATGCAAATCTATATAATGAAGTGATTAAGAAATTGGGTTTTCAATCGAAAGTTTATAATTTGGATTTAAAACAACACCCCGATCAAGGACATGCTCGAAATTTTGTTTATGTAAAGGATGATAAATATAATATCGAAGGTTTATATTATTTTGATTTAACGGGAGGTTCAAAACTAACAGAAAATGATCAAAATTATTTGTTATGTTATAAATATTTTGCGAAAACAAAAGAACAAATGGATTTTTATGATAAAAACAAATATAAAGATATAAATATAATGCTAGACTCTCATAATTTAGAAGAATCCATACAAGGAGATTCTACCTCTTATGACAATAAACAAGAAGTGATGCATACGATGAACTATTTATCAAGAATGGTAGATAGTACGACATTAATTATGTATTCCTGGAGGCCAAATGCACCAAAAATCTCACAAGAGGCATTAATTGATTATGCTTATCGTTATGAAGAGCTCTTAAATCGACCTATTGATGTAGATACATTTTTAAAAATCTTATTTGTCGTAAGAAAAAATGAATTTTATGAAGATCAATATTCATATCCTTTTGATATTGATGCATTCTATAATGCCTTATTGTATTCCGATTTTTTATATCAAGATACAAATGAAGAAAGATTTCTATTTGAGATTTTTGGGCCAACGTATCAAAGCAAAAAATCATATGAAAAAGCCGGAAGAAAAATGAAAACTTGTATTGAAGAAGATCACTTGGATAGAAGAATTGAAACGATAAAAGTGGCAAAAGTATTTAGAAAAATATATGAAAAAAGGACGAATTGAAACAAGAAAATTCGTCCTTTTGTAAAGATTCGTAAAAGAAATTTTATATAGTATAGAAAAATTAGAAAGAGTATGATATACTTAAAAATAGGTAGAATAGGAGGGATAAAATGGCAAGAAAAAAGCAGTTTATCATCAATGAAGAACCAGAAAAACAACAAAAGATCAATACTTTTTCGCCATTATATATATTAAGATTTGTATATATAGGCTTCCTAGAAATATTTGGATTAAATAAAAAAAGGCGTGAAAAAGAAGGATTAATTACTATCGATGAAAAAAATAAACCACTAGGGGATTATATTTATGCAGGTAATAATGAAAAAGAAAAAAAAGAAAAGACACTTAAAGTAGTAGATCCTTCTAGATTTAAAACGTTTAATTATACCATTCGATTAAACAATAACAAAAAGTATAGCAATACTTTAGATGCTTTAAGTAAAGAGGATGTACAATCCTTTTATGAAGAACAGGGCTATGAAGTATTAAAAGTAACTGAGGTAAAAGGGATAAATTTAAATGTTGATATTGGAGGCACAAAATTAAATGCCAGTGAGTTGTCTTTTATGCTAACACAATTATCGACTTATTTAAAAGCGGGAATATCTTTAATTGATTCCGTTCGAATTTTATCAAAACAAGCAAATAAAAAATATAAAAGGAGAATCTTTGATAAATTGACTTATGCTCTTTTAATGGGACAGGAATTTTCTGAGGCATTAAATGAACAAGATAAAGTATCTCCCCGTATGTTGATCAAGTTGGTAAAGACAGCTGCAATGACAGGGGATTTACCTGCAACTTTAGATGATATGGCCGATTATTATACATCAATTAGTCAAACGAAGAAAGATATGAAAAGTGCTTTGACATATCCAATTGTTATATTAGTGATTGCAGTAGCTGTGACTGCTTTTATGCTAATTTACTTAGTTCCTCAGTTTGTTGCAATGTATAAAGAACAAAATGCCACCCTCCCTTGGATTACATTATTTATTATGAAGATGAGTGCTTATGTGAAAAGCCATTGGCTTTTCATAGCAGGTATTTTATTTGTGATCTTAATCCTTCATATTCTCTTATACAAAAATATTATTGCTTATCGTAAAGCAACACAAAAGATAAATATGCATGTACCTGTCTTCGGGAAAATCATTATATATAATGAAGTAACAACATTTACAAAAACTTTTTCTTCTTTGTTGGATCATGGGGTTCGAATCAATGAATCCATGGGAATATTAATGAAGATAACCAATAATGAAATTTATAAAGAATTAATTCGGAAAACAATTGATAATATTAGCAAAGGAATTACGGTTTCAGAAGCATTTAAAGGGCAATGGGCTTTTCCTGTTGTTGCTTATGAAATGATTGTTACTGGAGAAAATACAGGACAATTAGGGGCTATGATGGGAAAAGTAGCAAATCATTTTTCTTATTTACATAAGAATTTAATTGCGCAAATGAAAAGTTTAGTTGAACCGATTATGATTGTGCTTCTTGCTATTATTGTTGGTACGATTATTTTATCAATCATTATTCCAATGTTTAGTATTTATTCACAAATTAGTTAGGATGATATTTATGACAGGATTTTACATAGTACTTTTTTTTCTTTTTGGATTGATTTTTGGGTCTTTTTACAATGTAGTTGGATTTCGATTACCTAAAGATGAGGAAATTGTATTTGAAAAAAGTCATTGTCCAAAATGCAAGCATACTCTACAATGGTATGAATTAATTCCCGTTTTTTCTTTTCTTCTTCAAAAAGGAAAATGTCGATATTGCCATGAAAAAATATCTTTATTTTATCCTTTTATAGAACTTGGTACAGGATTATTATTTGCTGTTAGTTTCTATTCTTTTGGATTTCATTATGATTTGATTCTTTCTTTAATTTTAGTTTCCTTATTCATGGTTATTTTGGTAAGCGATTTAAATTTTTTAATTATTCCAGATTCCGTTTTAATTTTTGCCTCTGTTCTTATTTTGATTGTAAAATTTATCTTTGAAGGAATAAAAGGCGGCTTTTTTGCCCTTGGAAGTGGTTTGTTATTATTTGTCATTATGTATATAATCATGCTTTTAGGTAATTTAGCTTTTAAAAAGGAGAGTTTAGGAGGCGGAGATGTCAAATTGATGTTTATATCGGGATTGGTATTACATCCTTTGGTTGGTATCTTTAGTATATTTTTAGCTAGTATTATTGCTTTACCCGTTTCTTTGGTTTTACTTTATACAAATAAAGATCATATTATGCCCTTTGGTCCTTTCATAGCGATTGCCATATTGGTATTATTTTATATGAAAATAGATATTTATCAAATTCTATCTTTGCTTTGATAAATATCTTTTTTTATTTCTTCTAAATCAAATTCAGGAATAAAACTTTCTAATGCCGTTTCTTCTTCTTGTACATAAGCATTTTCAATTCCTAAAGAAAGAGCATATTCAATGATTTCTTGGTATTCTTCTTTAGAAATTCTTCGATTGAGATCTTTGTTGTTTTTGACGCGAGGAACAGGTGTATATTGGTTCATAATACTTATAATAATATTGTCTTTATACGTTTGATATAAGTAATTTAGGATTTTTTTAGAATCATCTTTTAATCCGGGAAGCAACAGATGTCTTACAATCAATCCTTGTTTCATAATCTTTTTTGTCATTTTTATCGATCCAACTTGTCTATACATTTCTAAAATTGCTGCACGACATATTTGGAAATAATGGGGAGCTTTGGAATATTTCATAGCATATTGGTCATTAAAATATTTCATATCAACCAAATAAATATCAATAAGGCCCTCTAGTTCTTGAAGGACTTTCACCTCCTCATAGCCACTACTATTGTAAACAATAGGGATGGTTAGGCCTTCTTTTTTAGCTTGAATTAAGGCTTCTTTAATTTGAAATATATAGTGAGTAGGGGTTACTAAATTAATATTGGTGGCTTTTTGTTTTTGTAATTTTAAAAAAATATTTTTTAACTCTTCTATGGAAATCTCTACACCTTTTCCTTCATGAGAAATTTCATAATTTTGACAATAGATACATTGCAAATTACAATGGGAAAAGAAAACTGTACCACTTCCATATTTTCCACTAATGCATGGTTCTTCCCATTGATGCAAATAAAATTTAGCAATTTCGACTTGATGGGAAGCTTTGCAGAAACCCAATTGTTTTTTTCGATTTACCCTACATTTTCTAGGACACATTTCACAAAACATAAAACATTTCTTCTTTCCTTTTTTCATTATAGCATGTATTTAAAAAGTTTTGACTTTATATTTTATAGAAAAAAACAATTTTAGTATATAAATATTTTTAAATTGGTGTTAAAATAATATTGGTGAAGTATATGAGATATTTAAAATTATTAAAAACATATAAAAAACAAATTTGTTTTACAATCTTAATGATTATACTTATTTGTATTTTATCTTATTTTATTTATCATAATTTTTCAAAATCGAATGTATCTTGTATTTTAAATCGAGAATATGATAATTATAAAACCAAGATTGTAGTAGATTTTAATAATGATCATACTCTATCAATAGAGGAAGTTTTTGAAACAGGGGATAATGCCATTTTAAAAACCAAGAGAATTGAAGCAACTTTATTAGAATATGATTTTAGTGTCTTAAAAAACAAAATCATTGTTAAACATAAAATACAATATAGTAAAAAAACAAAAAATTTAGTGAGAGAATATGTAGAAAGTGGCTATTCTTGTACCAACGAAAAAACAATAAATAAACAAATTAAATATCAATTAGATAACTATGCTACTTATCAAGAAGTAGGTACACCTTATGAGGAAGTTGAAATAAAAGCTTACAGCGATGAGAAAGATTTAAGGGAAAATGTATTAATCGATAATAATAGTTTTGATCCAAATATTGTAGGAAAATATGTAGTTACTTATCGTTTAAGCATCAGTGATGTAAGAGATGAATATCTCTATCGAGTGATTGATGTAGAAGATACAACTGCGCCAATTTTAAAATTAAAAGGGCCAAAAGAGATTACTCTAAAAAAGGGAGAAACTTATAAAGATGCCGGGGTGGAAGTATCTGATAATTATGATAAAGAGATAAAAGAAAAAATAAAGACAAAAGGAAAAGTAGATACATCAAAATTAGGAGAATATGAAATCGTCTATGAAGTTACCGATAGTAGTGGAAATATAGCTTCTGTTTCAAAAAAAGTAAAAGTCACAAGTAAAGGAGGTATTATTCCACAAATTAAAGAGGAAGATGGAATTACTTATGTCGATGGAACTTTGGTTGTAAATAAAAAATATTCTATACCAAAAGATTATACGCCTGGGCTTAAAGATACAACTTACGACGCTTTTACAAAATTAAAACAAGAAGCTAAGAAAAAAGGGTATACCATTCAAATTTTATCTGGTTATAGAAATTATGCAGATCAAGAAAAATTATATAATGATTATGTAAAAAAATATGGAAAGGAAAAAGCAGATACTTTTTCTGCAGAACCTGGTCATTCTGAGCATCAAACAGGATTGGCTTTAGATGTAGGAAAATTAGATACTTCTTTTGGAAATACACCAGCCGGGAAGTGGTTAGCGGCGAATGCTTATAAATACGGATTTATTATTCGCTATCCAGAAGGAAAAGAAAAGATTACAGGATATCAATATGAACCTTGGCATATTCGCTACTTAGGAAAAGATTTAGCACAAAAGGTTTACAAAAGTGGACTTACATTAGAAGAATATTTTGGAATTGATTCATAAAATGTTTATAAAAATGAAAATATGTGGTATATTATAATTGTCTGAAAGATACGAATTACACCATCGTGTATAAAACCGACTAAAGTTACGATACGGGAATTACGATGTATATTGGTGTTGAAGACCTATTCATTTAGGGATCCTAAAGATATACTAGTAGAACCCACCTGTTTTTAAGAGCAGGTTTTATCGTAGATGGTAAGTTCTTTCGGATTTTTTTATTGGAGGGAAAAATGGATTCAAGATTAGAAATATTAATTCAAAAAGAAAATATAGAAAAATTGAAACAAACAACAGTACTCGTTGTAGGTCTTGGTGGAGTAGGAGGTTACGTTGTTGAAGCTTTGGCTAGATGTTTTATAGGCACTTTAATATTAGTGGATTATGATATTATTTCTCTTTCGAATATCAATCGGCAAATTATTGCTCTTCAATCCAATATAGGAAAATTAAAGACCGAAGAATTTAAAAAACGTATAAAGCAAATCAATCCAGATTGTAAAGTAATCACACATTCTATTTTCTATAACGAAGAAAATAAAGAATGTATTTTTAATCAAAAAATCGATTTTGTTATCGATGCTTGTGATTGTATTCCAAGTAAAAAAATTCTAATTCAAGAATGCATCCATCGAAAAATTCCAATTATTTCTTCTATGGGAACGGGAAATAAATTAGATCCTACTCAATTTGAAATTACCGATATTCGAAAGACTTCTTATGATCCTATAGCAAAAAGAATAAGAAAATGGATAAAGGACGAAAAGATCAAAGAAAAAATACCAGTACTTTATTCAAAAGAGAAACCAAAAAAAGTAAAGGGGGACAAGATAGGTTCCATCGCTTTTGTTCCCAGTACGGCAGGCCTTTATATCGCAGGCTATGTAGTAAATCATTTAATAAGCAAAAGCCAATAGTTATACTTGCTAAATCAAAGGAAAATTGTAAAGATAAAAAAGAAGATATTGTTAAAAAATATTTTCTTTTTTCTACAATTTTAATAAAAAAATCTGAAATTTTTCTTTCAAAAAAAATGTCAATATGATATAATACAGTCAGATTAAAAGAAGTGGAGTGACGATTATGGCAGAATTATCTGATATTAAAGGTATTGGAGCAAGAACGGAATCGCTTCTTAAAAAAATAGGAATCCATACAATTGATGATTTGGTTTCACATTATCCATTTAGATATGATGTTTTAAAACGCGATAATTTAAATGAAATAGAAGATGGCGAACATATAATAATAGACGGTAAAATCGAAAGCGTTCCGATATTACTACGATTTAAGGGTGGACTAACTAAAATGAATTTTCGATTAGTAACGGCATCTGGTGTGGTAGGAGTATCTATTTTTAATCGAGCTTTTTTAAAAAATCAATTACCTATTGGGACATCCGTAATTGTTCTTGGAAAATTAGATAAGAAAAAAAATGTCATAACCGCTTCCGATATCAAAATCGGGCTTTTATCAAATAAAGAAAAAATCGAACCAGTTTATCATTCTACAAGTGGACTTTCCAATAAGAATTTATCTACATATATCAATATTGCTCTTTTGTCTTTTGGAAGATTTATAAAAGATAATATTCCACCTTACTTACAGGAAAAATATCATTTTTCAAACAAAAAAACCGCTTTAAATATATTACACAATCCACCTTCTTTTGAAAAACTTGAGGAAGCAAAGAATCGATTAAAATATGAAGAATTATTTGAATTTATGTTTAAAATTAATTATTTAAAGATGGAAAATAAGAAGCAAAGTAATGGAATCCAAAGGGATATTGATAAAAAAGAAATCTATAATTTTATAAAGAATTTACCTTTTACTCTTACCAATGATCAAAAAAAGGTTGTAGAGGAAATTTTAGAAGATATGTCTTCAAGTGGAAAAATGAATCGTTTGCTACAAGGAGATGTAGGAAGTGGAAAAACGATTGTAAGTATTATTGCTATGTATGCGAACTTTTTAAGTGGATACCAGTCTGCTTTAATGGCTCCAACAGAAATTTTAGCTGTACAGCATTATAATACAATCAAAAAATTATTTGAAAAATACAATATCAATATTTGTTTATTGACAGGATCTGTTTTAAAAAAAGATAAATTATTAATCTATGAAAAATTAAAAAACAAAGAAATTGACATTATTGTTGGAACCCATGCATTAATTCAAGATGAAGTCGAGTATGCTTCCCTTGGCCTTGTTGTGACAGATGAACAACATCGTTTTGGTGTCAATCAAAGATTATCTTTACAAAATAAAGGAACAAAACCAGATATACTTTATATGAGTGCAACACCAATTCCCAGAACGTATGCTTTAACCATATATGGAGATATGGATGTTTCTATTATTAAAGAAAGGCCAACAGGAAGAAAACCAATTCAAACATATGTGAAAACAAATGAGCAAATCACCGAGGTTTTACAAATGATGTATGAACAATTAAAGCAAAATCATCAAATCTATGTCATTGCACCACTGATTGAAGAAAATGAAAATAGTGATTTAACAACAGTAAATGAATTAAAAGATAAGATGACACTAGCTTTTGGAAAAAAATATAAAATTGATATGATTCACGGAAAAATGACGTCTGTTCTCAAAGACAATGTGATGAATAATTTTAAAGATCATCATATAGATATATTAATTTCTACAACAGTCATTGAAGTAGGCGTAGATGTAGAAAATGCAACCATGATGGTTATTTTTGATGCTTCTCGATTTGGACTTTCTACACTTCATCAATTAAGGGGAAGAGTCGGAAGAAGCAGTTATGATTCTTCTTGTGTTTTAATTAGTGATTTGGATACAAAAAGATTACAAGTACTTGAACAAACGCAAGATGGCTTTGAAATTAGTGAAGAAGATTTCAAATTACGAGGTCATGGCGATTTATTTGGAACCAAGCAAAGTGGAGATATGACTTTTAAACTGGCTAATTTAAGGGAAGATTACAAATTATTGTTACAGACCAAGAAAGATTCTTTGGAATATTTAAAAAATAAAGATGAAAAGGATCTATTAAAGAATCGATTTATTTCCTCTATTAAAAGTAGTTAAATAATGTAAACCTAAGAAAAAAGTAATAAAAAAGAATTGCTTTTTTTTTATGAATATATTACGATTAAGATGCATGAAGCAATTCATGCCGAATACTCTTACGGACAATAAGTAAGAGAATATTCAACCAAACCCCCTGAATGGAGCCATCTCGGCTCCGCTTTTTTTTATATTTGTAAAGAAAAAAGTAGAGTTAAGCTTACAATATAAAGTGAAAGGAAAAAGAATAATTTTTTCAACTTGACGTAAATTAAGTAAAGGAATATCTTTAGTTCTTGACGAGACTATTCTTAAATATTATAATGATATAGAAAGGTAGGAAAATATGGAAACAAAGGATATAGAAAAAGAAAAGAAAAAATTTGATAATTATGGAAAATTTGCAAAAATTTTATTTGTAATAGTTATAATCACTGCATTGTTAGGAATCTCTTATGCCGTATTTAGAACAGTAGCTTATGGAGAAAAAACAAATGAATTAACAGTGGGAGATGTAGGATTAATCATTACAAATGAAAATAGTAGTGGTATTACACTTGATGGTGTGGTTCCAACAACGGAAGAAGAAGGAAAACAAACTGAAGGATATACGTTTACTCTTCAAAATACAGGGGATTATTTAATGAATTATAAGCTAGGATTTGAACTAAGTGATGATACAACTATGCCAGCATCATCTGTTCGTTATACATTAGCAAAAGAAGAAACTGAAGGGGCTTCTGCGATTATGGGAGATATCAAACCAGAATTTATTGATGGAAAATATGTATATTATTTAGAAGCAGGACAAATTGCAGCAGAAGCATCCCAAAATTACACATTAAAAATATGGATTGATTATAATGCAGGTCTTGAAGCAAATGGTATGAAATTTACTGTAAATGCACGTGCAGATGGAGAAGCTGTTGCGGAAGGTACACAAGCATGGGCATTACAAAATGAAACTGCTTTACGTACACCTATTGATGATGAATTAGATACAATGTATACAAAAGATTTAAGCGATGATGCAGAATATGCTTATACATTAACAGATACAGATAAACCAATTGCTTATTATATTGGTGCAACTTCAGGAACTTATTTAGTTGTAGAAAAAGATGAAAATTATTATATGTATGCCTTTACAAAAAATAAATATCAAATAGAAATTGGTAAGTGGTATCAAACCGATTCCGATAAAACAACATTTAGTGAATATACAGGTACAGCTCCAATTAGTAGTTCTGATTACCAAAATATTTATAATCAAGCATACTTTGATAAAATCGTAAAAAGTTTTGCTGAATAATAGGAGGTTTAAAAATGATAGAACCACAAACAAATAATAAAAATTATAAAATGCTAATTAACATCTTTGCCATTATTATAGGTATGGGAATTATTTTAGGAGTATCTTATGCTATATTTCGATCAAAAGATGTAGGAGAAAAAACCAATCGATTAGAAACAGGATCTTTTGGATTAGAGATTAACAATGAATCTGCAGATGGGATTTCTGTTACCAATGCATTACCAATGACTTTTGATGAAGGAACCAAAACAACCCCATATACTTTTACCCTTGAAAACACAGGGGATTATGATATTGATTATAAACTAGGATTGGAGCCTTTTGAAGATTCAAATATGCCCAATAATGTAGTAAGATATTTATGCTTACAGGGAGAAAATGCAACAACAGATAACGCCAAAGAAAGTGATGCAAAACGAGTTAGTGAAGCGATTCAAGAAGAAGTTGCAGATGAAAATAATGACGTAAAAACTGTATATTATATTGAAACGGGCTTAATCAAAGCTGGCGAATCAAAACAATATACATTGTATTTATGGATCGATCATGAAGCTACAACAGCCATTACAGGAACAAAATTTAAAGTAAAAGCAAGAGCCGATGGTGAAGTAGCTCAAAAGAAACCAGATTTTAAGGAGCCTACTGCGGAAGAATTGCAACAAATGAAAAATTCTGAAGATAATTATGTAATTGCTGAAAACAGCAGCAGTACATACAAGGTTCAATATGCAAAGGGAGATGCTGATCTTGAAAGTACAAGTGCTATTAGTGTTGTTATAGATGGTAGTATGTATGTATACTATAGTAAAGATACAGATCTTGATTTGTCTGATGAAAATCCTGTACACATAAAAGCAAACGTTTGGTATACTGTTAATGGACCTCAATTTACTGAATATTCAGGAAGTTGTCCATTTAGTAAAGAAGATTTAACAACAATCTATTCAGATACCTATTTAGATTATGTAATTAGTTTATTTAAATAATTAAGTAATGCACAACGCATTACTTTTTTAATACACCATAATTTTTATGGATAGGATCATAAAAGAAGTCAATTTTTATTGGATTGTAAGAAAGATAGGTAAAGAGAAAATAAGTGAAAATAATTAGTGCAATTCCAAGTAAATTTAGATTTCTTTTCCATGTTTGATTAAATATTTTATGCATGATGCTTTCTGTAATTAAAATAGTAATTAGATAGATAAGTAGGGTAAGCCATAAAATTTCACCAAGCAAATAATATACGGGTAGGTAAATGAGTAAGAAAAGAAATAAATTTAAAAGGATTCCTAAGTAGGATTTTAAAATATAGTTATTTGTACTAGAATTCTGTTTTTTTCTTATAAAGTAGATAAATGTTCTTCCTAAAAGCAAACTTGTAAAAAGCATTTTTATATGCTCAAATATGCTTTCATTAACCGGAGAGAAAATGCTTGTTAAAAAAGAAGGAAATAATTCATATAAGAAATGAATAGGAAAACTGAAAAGGAAAAGAACAGTAGCATTGATCAATATATTTTTTTTCATAAAAATCACCTATACTATTTTAATCGTGTAACTTATTTTTATTCCATATATTTGTCTATAAGAGTAGATTTATCAATAAAAATGTGTTAAAATGTAGAAATAGAAACGGGTGATAAAGATGTTTGTTGATGAG
>CANQVY010000017.1 GCA_947627405.1 uncultured Bacilli bacterium
GGAAGAGGCCAAAAAAGCAAATCCAGTCATTCTTGTTGCGTAAATATCTTGATGATCTCCCAATATCGATAACGCATGGGTTGCAATGGAACGAGCCGCAACATTAATCACACAAGGCAAAAGTTCTCCAGCAATTTTATACATATTTGGAATCATAAGTAGAAGTCCTTGACTTGCTGTATAAGTACTACTTAAGCATCCCGCTTGTAAAGCTCCATGTACCATACCAATAGCCCCGGCTTCTGATTGCATTTGGACAAGATTCACAGGACTACCAAAATAATTTAATTTTCCCTCAGCTGCCCATTTATCGACAAGTTCTGCCATTGTTGATGCAGGTGTTATAGGATAAATTCCTGCTACTTCTGTAAAATTATAACTCGAATAAGCACAAGCTTCATTACCATCCATTATTTTATACATGTTACGCCTCCTACTATTATTAATATTATATAATAAAGAATCAATTTAGTAAATAAAGAGAGTAGTAATTTAAACTACAATTTATTTTGTATAAACTTTAGAATTACTACTTTCAATGACTTGATCAATCAATGTTTCCTTGGAATAATCAAATATGGGTTTCATAATTTCTTTAAATGCATCTGGATACAAATCAAATGTACGGTCTAATATTTTCTTATCTTTGATATCCTTTAACATGGAAATAAAATGAATATTTCTTAATAAGCTTAAACGAAAAATTTGTGCACATAGAAAACTATAATCTTTTCTGCTTTGTAATTCTTTTAAAGAAGGTAAAGTGTTCGTTTGAAAAGCATGTACTAAATCACTAGGCAAAGCAAACTTTTCTATAGGTACATAATCTGTAGGAATTCGAATAATGCTTTGCTCGGCCATTTGTTTTCCCTTTGGTATATGATTATATTCTCTTAATATCTTTTCAGAGACTCCCCATAAATCAGAAAAATCTTCAACCGTATCTCCTTTTACAAAATCAAGGCCAAAATCTTTTCTTACTATAGGTATATTTCCTATTAACACTTGATGAAATAAATCAAATTTATCCACATCCACAATTGCTTGAGCATATAGTGAATTTACTTTTTCTTTATCAGAAGATAAAGCATGCAGGATAGACTCTCCATGGAATAAATTATCATCCAAACGATGAATTAAATGATTGGGTAAAAGAGAATAAGCATGATTCTTTACCGCTTCATAAATTAATTCTTGATAGGAAAGATCAATATGAAATTGATCAAACAAACCATGAGCCAACAAATCTGCACCATGTTCTGCATGATTTTTGTATTTAGCAAATGGTGGATATTTTCTACTATAGCTATCGCCATCAACAAAAGTAGAAGTTTTTTGTAACTGCTTATATCTTCCTATATCATGAAGCAACCCAACAGTTTTTGCAACATCTACATAATCAGAGCCCAAGTTAAGCTTCGTAAACATTCCTTCCATACCATCAGTAACACGATAAATATGTTCCGTTTTCCCCTTAATTTTATGATGGTAATCCATCACATATAATTCAAAATCTGTTTTACATAAATGAACAGGAGTTTTTAATAAAGATACTGCAAAAGCTTGCATAGAATTTAAATGCTGTGTTTTAGAAACTTCATCAGCAATATTTAAAATGTAATTATGAAATTGAATTTCAACATTCTTATACATTCAATCACCCATTTAACTATTCTATCACATTTTATGAAAATAAGATTAAAAAAAAACAACAAAAGTTGTTTTTATCTTGCTAACATTTTCTTACCAATTGTCACAATACAAAGCACACAACCTGCACCAATAATTGTTAAAATCAATACATTACTATCCGCAGTGTCTGGATTGCTACATTGTTTTTTATATTCTGCAGCACTTACTTTTTCTCCATTGAAACCATAATATGTATCTGTAGCACTATCATATTTACAAACCTTTCTTGGTTGTTTACAAATTGTAGCAGAAACCGTAAGATTCATTGCATTTCCTTTTGCTTGTTCATCCATATCTGTATTTGTATAAACACCACTTGCAACTCGATCATATCCGAGTGTAGTCCCGTCTGTAATATTTACAGCCCAGAAAGTCTGACCCTTTAAAATATTTGCTATTTCAGCATCAATCGTTTCTTTATTTCCTTCATAATCTCCATTATATTTTGCTTTGGAATAAGCACTTACAAAATTATCATAATCCTCTTTTGTAAAAATGGAAATTTTATTATTGGCAACTTCAGCTGTTCCACTTTGTCCCCAAAGCTCACTTAACTTATCAGTGATTGCAAGTTGATTAGCGGCCCAACTTCCAGAAGCAATTGCAGAAGTAATATCATTGTATGAATATGCAGTTTTTACATCAAATTGACTTAAATTGTTTGGATTCGCAATAACACGAACATACTGACTATTTTGACCTTGATCTTCTACAACAACAAATTGTACTGTTTTTCCACTTGTCATCTGCTTACTAATAATATCCCCAGTTTCATACACATCATATTCCGCAGCATTTACATTGGCAAAACTTCCAAATAATAAAAATGCACATATAAATAAACTTAAATAACTAATAATCTTTTTCATTGTTATACCTCCCTTATTATCTAATATATTTATAACATATTTTATTTTCCTTTACAATAGCAAACATTCTTTTTTAAGCAAATTTACATTTCTTGTCACGTTCTAGAAGATTGCTTAATTAATTTTGCATGCAAAACAACTCTTTTTGTATCATTGTAACATGAAGATAAAGTAAGTATTTTATCCTTATTAGTAACATTTAATTTGTAATCATAAACGCTTCTTTTCTTAATTGTTTCAATAAAAGTATTAAAACTTTCATTTGTAGAAAAATTCGTTGTTATATAATAACTCTCTGGTTTGATCGTATAAGTACTAAATACTTGCCATACAGTATTTTCTTTTTCTGTGGAAATCTTTATGGTATAATTTTCTGGATTTGAATACCAATTTTTCTTCACAACTTTTCTCAACGATCCAAACATTGTGTTGTTCAATAATCCATGGCCATAAATAACGTTGTTTTGTCCTAAATTATTGATATGATTTCGATAATCCAAAAAAACCCAACCCATATAATTATAACTCTTATCAAAAGAATGGGATAAATAATAGCTATTATCTTTCGTTTGAACAAAAGGATAATTAATGTTCGTTCCACTGACTTGAATCCAACCGATTGTATCTTTATTTACCTTTTTCAAATTAGAAAAATCAACATTAATCATAGATGTATTAATAAAATCCCAATAATAATTGGATTCATCTTTTTCCTTTTTTTCGGATTCAACAACTTCAATATCTGTATTATCGATAACATCAACAATTTGTTCTTTGATTTGAGTATCATTATCTCGTCGATCTAATAACATTTTGGTAACAATAGATAGAACAATAACACATAAAATCATGATCAATATGTATAGCATTTTGAAAAGCAATTTCTTCTTTTTGAGTTTTTTTTCTTTTTCTACATCACTAATAGTTTTTCCACTTTTTGGATTTATATACATGAGTTTTGCATTCTCATCTATTGGTTTTTTATCAATGACTTGATTAATTTTTTTATCCAATTTATTACGGTCTACTTGTAATTCATCTTCTAACTTCTTATGTTCGATTTTTTGATTCATTTCATGTTCTAAAAGTTCTATTTCAGCTTTAGAAAATTTTCTAGATTGCTCTAATCGAAGCAATTCGATTTGTTTTGTTTTTTCGAGTTTAAGTAATTCTATTTCTTTTGGAGTCATCTTCTTTGTTTTTTCTAAGGATAATATTTCATAAGCACTTGATTTTTGTAATTTAGCCAATCTTATTTCTTCTTTTTTCTTATTCAATTTTTTTTCTAATTCTTGTAGTTCTTTTTCATTGTCATAAGATAACATTTCGATTTCTTGTTTTAGTTTTAATAATTCGCGATCTAAATCACTCTTTCTCATAAAAATTACCCTCTTTTTATTATAACTAATACTATAATAACAAATTATAACAGGAAAATCAATCCATAAAAAAAAGAATACGAGGTATTCTTTCTAATTTGTAATGGTTACTTTACAAGTTGCTTTCTTATTGCCATCTTGTGTATAGACTGTAATGGTTACTGTTCCTGTTCTTTTTGCTCTTATTTGTCCTGTCTGTGAGACAGTAGCAATTGTATTATCCGAAGATGACCATACCAATCCTTTATTAGTTGCAGTTGCTGGAGATATAGTTGCTGTTAAAAGTGTAGTTCTACCAACCTTCATTGTAATATTTGTTTTATCAAGAGTAACTTTACTTACCTTAGATGGATCCGTTGTTGGTTTCTTATTAGAATTATTTCCACCTGAAGTCGTTCCTCCACTTGGTTTTTTATTTGTAGAAGAGTTTCCTCCTGTTGTACCTTGCGATGGACTACTAGATGATTGTGTATGAATCGTATACGTTTTTGCCCCAGTTTTGAAAGCACCTGTGGTTACAACCAATTTATAAACACCATCACCATTCGTTTTATAGACTAAAGAGGTTGCTCCATCAATAATTTTATTGTTTTTATACCACTGATATGTATATCCAGATTCACAACTTGCTGGAGATATAGTTGCCGTTAACATCGTTTGATCTTTAGAAATAGAAACTTTAGGAACGGTTTTATCAATTTTTTCGATTACAACGGTCTCTTCATTTGATAAGTTTTCTTCTATATCTCGAACCACAACAATTACTTCTTTATTTTCACTAAATTGTTTTTTATTTTCTTTTTGCCATGTCTTTCCACCATCAAATGAATAAGCCTCTTCATGTAAAGGATTATCAGCTGTAGCATTGATACTCAATGTAACATCATTAGCTGTCCAATTTGTTGGATTCCCGGTAACTTCCACAGCAATATTTGCTTCTTTTATAATATTTATAATATATTCTTTTTTCTTTTTCTTATAACTAACCGTGACCTTATGTGTATTTTCTCCAGTTTTAATTTTTATATCATCGTTACATCCTGTAACTTTAGCTTTGTTACTTTTTGTTTTACAAGCAATATACACAGTACCTTCTTTTGTATTTAATGTATATTTATAAGTAGAGGGCTTAAATTTTGGAGACAATTCTGCATCTTCTACATACAAATCCGTCAATTTCAAAGATACATTATTAGAAATAGCTCGAACAACAAGAACAACAAATAGAATCGCTACTAAAACACCAATAGGTATTAAAAAGATCTTAGGATTAAAATTTTTCTTTTCTTTAGCTACTTCAAATTCTACATTTTCATTATATTCATCATCAATATAATAATCATCGTTTGTATTTATATTATTGTTCATAAGCTAACCTCCTACTATTTCAAGTATAACATATTTTTTATGAAAACAAACTATATTCATTTAATTTACATTATTTTTTGTAAACATTTTACGATTCTTAACGTAAAAATTGTACCACACTCCAAAAAGAAATTCAATAAAAAAAAAGCATTGCTTTATACAATGCATTTTTTAATTTTTCTTTTTGTTTTTGATAATTTTTTCTAATTTATCTAATACGTTATTAGTAGCTATACTATTAGAAGAAGCTTTGTACTTAGCACTTTTAGCCATAGTTGCCACTTCATTTTCTAAAGCATCATAATCAAATTCACCATTGATATTTATAATTTCAGCATAAAGTATACCATTATCGATATTCGCATAAGCTAAAAGATGTTTATCTCCAGCATATTCACCACCAAAAATCATCATCTCTACACCATTATACGTTTGCTTTTTTGATTCTAAAACAGTTATGCCTAAACTTTCTAAATTAGTCTTTACCTCATCTAAACTCAACATGGATAAAGAATATCCAGCAAGAGCTTCTAACCATATTGCTTTTTCATCATCATACATTTTAATTACATCGCCTTCTGTTTCTACAGTATATTCATTTGGTATAGCATATGTATAATCTCCCGCAACATAATTTGTTGTATTTGAAACTTGTGTCGTTGTTGGTTGTGTCGTTGTTTTTCCTTCCTCTGTTTTTTTAGTCGTATCCGTCTTATTTGTATTCAATGCAAATACAACGATAATAACAAGCAATATAACAATGACTACACCCATGATTATAATAAGAATATTATTATTTTTTGGATTTTGATTTGTAGCCATAGAATAATTTTGATTAATCGGTTGTGCCTGCTGTAATGGCTGTACTGTTTCTGGACCATTTCCAGCAGATGGCATCGCCATAGATGGATCTGCGTTTACATTTGTGAAAGTTGCACCCATGTTCGTAGTTGTATTCATTTGATCCACTGGCCCTTCTACTACCTTTCCACAATTTTGACAAAACTTATCACTTGGATTTAATAAAGCTCCACAATTTTTACAATTCATATTTTTTCCTCCTAATTTTTATAATCCTTTACTTTAATATCTATATTCAACAAATCCCCTATCATATCTTCTTTAATTATATCATTTTTTGTCGAAATTTCAAGGCAAAATGAATTATTATTATAATTTTCATCAAGTAAATCTAGAAATAAATAAGCCTTGTTATATTTTACGGATCCAGATGTATAAGAGGCCGTATAATATTTATACGTATTCTTGCCAATCTTAAGATCTTTAACAAATTGAAAATGATTATTTTTATAAGAACTAAGCATACTTTGGGCAGTTTTAATGTGTATTTTAGTCGAAGTAGAGTCTAAAATATATTTTGCAGTTGTATTGTACTCTTCACTTTTCTTATCATAATCTTTTCCAAAATATCGTGTTTCATAAATATTATTATTATCATAATATCGTTCAAAGTATTCTTCTGGTGTATATAAAGTAACTGAATAATATTGCTTATTGTGGGAATCAGATTTAAGAGTTTTCATTTCATTGATGATCTTATGATTTTCAATATTTCTTGTAATATAAGCTCCATACTTTTTCTTACTTACAATCTCCAAATTATTAATCCATTGTTCAGAAATATTCTTTTCATCAGCTTCTAATTCATAAACTAAAGTTGTAATGGGGTCAATCTCATAGACTACATAATATTCTTCTTTTCGTAATGCACAATCTTCAAAATCTCCACTCTCATTGATTTTGGTTGTTTTAAAATCATAAGAAATTTTATATATATATCCCTCATTATGTTTATCAATTTCAACCTTAATATGATCATAATCATCTATTCTTTTATAGTTTTTTTCTTTTGACATTAAATTATTTGTAATATACTCATAAATATTTAGTGGGCTAAGCATAATACTTAAACGCACATCGTTTGAATTTGTATCCTTATAAGTTCCATAATAATAGGCCGAATCAAAATCATCTCTTGGAATATCTTCTGATAATTTATATTGAATTTCATAATTATCATTTGCTATTGTTCTTTGCGTCTTTTTCTTACTTAAATTAAATTTCTTTGTACTATAAGTTATTCCCGTTGTCTTGATTTCATCTAATTTTTCTTGTACATCAACAGCATCATCCAAAATTGCAAAATTATAAATCATATTTTCCACACTATCTAATAAAATATCAAAATCGGTATTATCTGTCTTATAAACAAAAGTAAATAATTTATCATTATATTTAGAAACAACAACCATTGCTTGACTGTTTTGATCTTCATATAATAATTTATAACCTTCCAATTCTTTTTTTGTTACCTTTACTTGTTTCCTATGAATCAAATGAAAACTTTTATTTTCTACTTTTATTGTTTGTTCAATATCATCAATAAAAGTAGAAATATCATTATATCTAGTTTCCTCATCCAATGTTTTAACATAAATTTCCACATTACTTTTAGAACCATGTTTTAATAATACATAATTTTTTTTCTTTTCTTTTAAGTTCCAAGTACTATCGTATTTAATAGAATATACAGAATTGCTATATTCTTTTATTTTTGTTTTATTAGCAAAGAAGAGCAGATAGCCAAGAAGAACAAATACAAAAAGTAAAAGTATCATAGATCCTATAAGAATGACTTTAAATTTTTTTAAATATTCCTTCATATCAATTCTCCGTAATTACAATGATTAAATAATCAAAATTATCCATAAGAATTACCTTATACTCTTCATTTTCATAGATATACTTAGTAGTTGAGGCAAGCACTTCTTTATAATTTTGTTCCTTTAATTTATCTCTAAAGTTTTTTGATAAACTCATACTACTCATAAAATTTGAAATTTTATTTTTATATCGTAGACTGATTGTTTTATTTTTATAGCTTGATTTTACAAGTTCTAATGTAATTGTATTTTCCAAATCTCCAATTTTCTTGTATTGATTCCATACCTTTTCTTTAATATTCTTTTTTACTATTTCACTATTATTGCCATTGTAATAATACATTTCCTTTAAATGATCAAAAGAAATTGTTTTTATTTTTTTGAAATCACTCGCTGTTAACTGTTTTTGCAAATCCATCAACAATTTTGCACTAATAGCAATTCCAAAATTATTTTGAATGGACTTCGTTGTATTCAATCCTATAATTTCACCATTTAAATTATATAAAGCACTGCCTTGATCATTTAACGTTAAAGTTAAAAGTGTTTTAATATTTTCATTTTCATTGGATATATAAATTCCTTTTGATAATTTTAAATTATATCCCAATTTAGAACTAATTGTAAAAACAGGATCCTCTTTTTTTAATTTTTCATAACTAGCTAAAGAACAATTTTGTCCACTTTCATCCTTTAATTTTAAAACAGCTAAATCAATATCCTCATTAATATAAACAAGGCCATCTAAGATGTGCGTTTTACCATTAGCATCCAAAATAGCTATGAACTGAGAATCTTGTAAAGCCGATTGTATAAATGACCAAGTTGTGACAACAATTCCCTTACGTAAATAAAAACCATTGGCTGTATGTGTAATATTTCCTAAATAATTGGCATTTAAAATTACAGAATTTTTCATATTTTGTTTATATAGAGAATTCCATTTTGCATCGCTTACTTGATTCAATTTGGTCAAATCAAACAAATCTTTTACATCGCTCAAATCTGTTTCGATTTTATAGGAAGTGCTGTTATCTTGCTCAGCATATTCTTCAAAATATTGATCGGTATCTTCTGAATTATGAGCATTGGCATAAGAAAGTTTCCATACGCCATCCAATTTTTTAAATTGAAAATAGAAAATAATGTCGGTCGTAGATCTAACGATTTCCATAGGATTTTCTTCTTCATAATCGTCATATTCAAAATCCTTAATTGCAATCGTACTCAGATAAGTTTCTCCCATTTTAGTAACGATCGGTTGTCCTATTCTTTTATAGGTTGGAGTGTTTCGAGCAATGTTTTTAAATAAACCACCCACAAAATAGGCAACTGCAAAATTATCACTAAACTCTTCACTATCCATATCTAAATTCCCATCTTCATCTTCAGGAATATCCGGTTCATAACACATTTCTTGCAAAGCTTGTTTTCTATACATATAATTTTCTACGGTAAATTCTGTATTTTCATTCCCCGCAAATAAATAAACTACTTTCCTAGTCAACCTTTCAATTTCTTTTTGTTCACTGTTTTCTTTTTGCTTTTGATAATTTATTTTATATTGATTATCCACTGTATCATTGATATTACTGGCAATACTTTTATTTCGATCGATATCGTCCAAAGAAAACAAAAATTCTTGATGTGTATCCGCTTTTACAATGAAAAAACTAAACAAAAGTAAGAAAAACAAGAATATTTTTTTCATAATAACTTCACCTACTTACTCGCATACTTTTTTAAAACTTGTTCAATGTATTTAGAAGCATCTTTAGCATTTTCTCCATTTAAATAACAATCATGAAAAGCTTCGGCAATTGTCTCATCATAAATAAAATCACCAGAATCATTTTTAGCAAGAGCATAACCAGAAATACTTCCTCTAAAATCATCAAAACTTTCTTTATTCCCTTTATGATCTCTTTTATAGTTTTCATAAGCTTCCGTGAGCATTTTTTTTGAAAAATTACCTTCAACAAAATCTTCTATGATTTCTATATGAGAAGCATAATTTTCCTTGGTTTCAATAAGCATAGAATCAATATTATAGTTTTTCATCATCGCAACAAATGATAAATAATGTCCTAATTCATGGGCAACAGGAGAAGCCTTTGTACAATTCGGTGGAAACCAACCATGAGCATCTGCAGAAGAAACAGAGCTTTGCAATCGCTTCTCATTTAAAAAATAACTTGAATTCAAAATCATTTGCATTTTATACACTCTAGGATAACTATCATCATTCCCATACGCAAAAGGAAAATATGGTCCATAGGCTGCAATCACACCTTGATCATCCATTGTACCGTTATATAAAGTTAAATTGGTTAAATTGCCTCGTATAGCTGGATAATCATTATAGATTTTTTCAATTACCTTTTCAATTTCTTTGGCAAATTCAACACTCATTTCACATAAATTTACAGCATAGACTCCATATTTTTTTATCATTTCATTTTCTACATTTTTTATTGAAGTTGGACAAGATTTTTTTTGAGAAAGCGAGTCTTCTTCGATTAATGAAACGGCATCTGCTTTCGTACTAATGTCAACACCCGTATACTTTTTATCATAGACAATAACCGTTTCGAAAGAATTTTTCTTAGGAACGACTGATCCTTCTTCTTTCTTATCATTACCTAATAATCCTTCATCCCCCGTTTTTTCTGTACCTATATCCGAAAAATAGTAATGACTATTTTGATTGTTATAAATGACAAAACCTATAACAATTAAAACAAGTCCACAAATCGATACAAAAAAACAAACAATCTTTTTATTATTAAAATTATAATTGTCTATTGCTACATTATGTCCACATTGAGTACAAAATTTTGTACCCTCAGAAATAAAATTTCCACACTTACTACAACGCATATCTTTATCCTCTATTCTTTTTTTATATACAAATAAGAAAAGATCTTATTTGATCTTTATTAATTTCTTGCGACTAATAACTAGAAGTACTATTGCTACCGCTCCTATCACTACTAAATACAATACATTATAATCACCTGTATTTGGATTTGTCTCTTGTTGATTTGTTGTCGTAATCTTTACATCACTATTCTCTTTTTTATTATCTGTACTATCTGTTATAATCTTATTTCCCTTTAGAGTAACTGTTACAGCATCATAAATAATATTGCTTGAGTCCTTATCAACTAATTTGACCCACAAAACTACCATTGTATCTTCAGTTAACTCTTTAATTGTTCCATTGAACTTATTATCTGTTGTTTGAATCCACTGACTATCATCATAATCTGGATATAAAGCAAATATTGCTTCATTAATTTCATCTAATTTTTTGTTATAAGTTTCAATTAAAGAATTATATTCTGTTACACAATCGTTATATGCAGTCATATTTTCTTCGCTTTTATCTGTATTATACTTATCCTTTAGAGCATTACATGCATTCTTTTTATTATTAATTTCATCCTTGTTTTGCGACTCTCCTTCTTTTCTTAATGTCTCAATTTTACTTGCAATTTCTTTGTTTATAAGTTGGTATTGATAATATAAATCATAGTTTACATATTTATTAATATTAAATTGATTATCGTTATTGTTCCATACCATGAATGGAAAGCCAATAGTATTATCAGGATCTAACTCTTTATAACTTTCTAATGCTCCAACATTAAGCGGCAATAACATAAAGCAAAAAAATAATGATAAAATCTTTTTTATTTTTTTCATAAGAACCTCCTCTATTCTATCAAAAATATACTATTGTTTTTTCTATATAGTCAACATATTTTTACAATTTTTTTTCAATTGACGTAAAAAATTACTTAGCCCTTTTAATTTTTTTACTACATATAAATAATAGAAGAGTTGAAAATACACCTATAATTGTTAATATTACTACATTCATATCTGCTGTATTTGGATTTTTCACCACATTTGTTGATGGATCTTTTGTATCACTCGTACTTGAACCAGTACCAGTAGGTGTGTTAAAAGCTCCAGCTTCTGCAATTACAATATAACCATCTGTAAGATAATCATAACTATTATAATCATTTGTTCCATAAATACTTGTACTAAACTTTATTTTATTCTTATCAGGAGAAATAGAATTTAAAGCATATTCATCTACAGAATTTGATAAGAAATTGTGTTGATTATCGAATAAAAATGGGTATGTTTTCTCCGTTTTCACATAATCACTTGGTAATTCAATTTCAATATCATCAACATAAGCTCCATCTAAATTGTATTTATCGATTAGACTTTTAGCCAATGTATTTCCATCACTACCATATACTCGGATTGTGTAATACAAAATTTTAGAACTATGGCTTTGTTTTTTTATTTCTTCGACTGTATCGGTACTTACCTTTATCTTAGAATGATAAGGAAAACTTCCAACCAAAACTTTTACTTTACTATCATTATCCATTAATGTTTGATCTTCATAAACCAAAAATGAGGTAGTTGCTTCGGTAGTAACATCTTTACCATCTTTTTGTAATTTTGCAAAAACCACAAGTTCTGAATCGGTAACTTTGCTTTTATCAAGATCAATACTACATTTATAATATTTATTTACGTTACTATAGGATACATAGCAAGTAGAAGTTGTATAGGAACTTTCACTTCCTACTTTGTATAAGACATTATACTGTTCCTCCGCTAAAGTATCGGTAGTATGAAGTGTTAAAGAAATAGAAGAGGATGAAGACGCATTATAAAAAATTGTATTTTTTCCAATATAATCAATTTCTAACTTTGCTAAATCCTCTGCTTTTACATAAAAAGGCAATATAAGCAATATTCCTAATATCAATAAACAAACATAATTTTTTTTCATAATTTTTTCCTTCTTTCTTATTGTTTCAACCTTTCCCTCATTTTAGAATTCACATCATTCACAATTTATTTTCTAACAAAAACCAGCAATTGATTATGAAGTAAATCAAAAACATTACTGAAATGATAGTTAATAGTATTGAAGCTGTTCCAACGAATAATAAAACACAGATATTACTTATGCAAAAGACTACAGTAATTATTATTTCTAACATAGAAAATCTTTTCATGTTTTTCTTAATCAATAAAAGAATTGAAAGAATGAAGCTAACAATACACAAGAAAAGAATTATACCTACTATTAAGAAATTATACTTCGTGTCCAAATGAAATAAAGAGCTATTATAAATACAATTGCTACTAAAATCTGTACATCCAAACACAAGTAAAGTTCCATTAACAAAGACATTAACAAAGGTTTTTCCAATCGAATCGATTGCAAGCATCAATATCATACCATGCATTAAAAAACCAATTTCAAGAGTATTCAATAAAGATACAACCGATTGAATGATGAAATATTTATTCGTATTCAATTTTGTACCACAAGTAGGACAAAATTTTGATTGTACACTTACGCTATTTGAACAATTTTTGCATAACATAATTTACTCAAATTCCTCCTATCATAAATTGATCATATCATTTACCTCCCACCGCGTCAAGGAATAGAGACATTTTTCGACAAATAAGATCTACTTTACGTAAACAAAAAAAAAAAAAAAAATTGGTTGTTTTGATATATCTGATTATCTATGAAGTCCCATTTTCTCTTTCATTGTCTCAAATTTTTCTTTGGCTATTTTTCTAGAAATTTGAATTCCTTCATCAATCATTTTATCTAATGCATCTCCTTGCATTAGCTCTTGATATTTTTCTTGGATTTGAGTAAGAGTGTCTGCAACAACATTAGCAACTGCTTTTTTAAAAGTACCATAATTGCATTCCTCAAATTCTTTTTCTACCTCAGAAATCGTTTTACCAGTTAAAGAAGAATAAATATTAATTAGATTTGAAATTCCTGGTTTCTTTTCTTCATCAAATTTAATAGACATTTCTGAATCGGTTGTAGCCGACATAATTTTCTTTTTGGCTAATTCTACATCATCAAGCAATGTAATCACACCATTTGGACTTTCTTCTGATTTACTCATCTTTTTTGTTGGATCCTTTAAATCTTTAATTTTTGTACCTGTTTGGGAGATTAAAGGCTGCGGTACAACAAAAGTATCCCCATACATTTTATTAAAACGAATAGCGATATCTCTAGCCAGTTCAACATGTTGTTTTTGATCGATACCTACAGGTACTAAATCAATATCTGCATACAAAATATCTGCAGCCATTAAAACAGGATACGTTAAAAGTCCAACGGAAAAATTAGCATTGTTCTTTGACTTTTCTTTAAATTGAATCATACGAGAAGCTTCCCCATAATACGTTGTACATTCCAATAGCCAAGAAATTGCGGGAATGTATTCATTCTCAGATTGTAAATAAATTATATTTTTCTTTGGATCAATTCCACAAGCAATATACAATGCTAAAAAATCTTTAATTCGTTTTCTTAATTCACTAGGATTTTGATGAATTGTAATAGCATGCATATCCGCAATAAATAAATAAGAATCATATTCATCTTGCATCTTTCTCATCTGCATAATTGCCCCAATGAAATTGCCAAGTGTTAATTCTCCTGTTGGTTTAAGTCCTGTTAATATTTTTTTCATAGTATCTCCTTCTTTCTTTAAATAAAAAACTCCTATCCATTAGGATAAGAGTTATCATCTTATTTAG
>CANQVY010000018.1 GCA_947627405.1 uncultured Bacilli bacterium
CTCAGCTGGTTAGAGCGCACGCCTGATAAGCGTGAGGTCGATGGTTCAAGTCCATTCAGGCCCACCATTTATGGCCAGTTGGTGAAGTGGTTCAACACACTGCCCTTTCACGGCAGCATTCACGGGTTCAAATCCCGTACTGGTCACCAATTTGAATTTACTCTTGATAATTCAAGGGTTTTTATTTGTTCTTTAGTAAAAAAGTAATGATTATAAAAACTTTTCAATAATATTATATAGTGGAATATATTGAAAGGTTGATGCATTATGAAAGAAAAATTAAAATCATATTTTACAAAGTATGAAAGGTATGTTAAGACATTTATTGAAGCTTTTGCTTCTTATATTGCTGTTAATGTGTTTATACTGGATTTATCTTCTATGCATGCTTGGGAAGCTTTATTGGCTGGGGCAGTGGGAAGTGCTATTTCCGTGGTATTTAATTATAAGAATATAAAGCAATAAATCATTTAAAATTAGGAATAACTTGGATGTTATTCTTTTTGTTTAAAATAATTTATTGAATTTCTACTTTAAAAATAATATAATTGTTATGCTGGAGGTAAATATGAAGGATAATATATTACAAGAGATTAGTGGCAATTTAAATATTACAAAAAAACAAGCGGAAATCGTTTTAAGAATGTTAGAGGACGGGAATACTATTCCCTTTATTGCAAGATATAGAAAGGAAGCTACGGGCGGATTAAATGAAGAGATTATTAAAAATATTGGAGAAATTTATTCTTACCAAATTAACTTACTAAAAAGAAAAGAAGCGGTTTTAACTTTAATCGAGGAAAAAGGGATGCTTACAGATGAATTAAAAGATTCAATTATGAGTTGTACAAAGTTGGTTGAAGTCGAAGATTTATATAGACCTTTTAAAGAAAAGAAAAAAACAAAAGCAAGTGAGGCAATAAAAGCCGGATTAGAGCCTCTTGCAAAAGAAATATTAAAATTTCCAAAAACAGGGAATATTGATGATTTAATTAAAAAATATATCAATGATAAAGTAAAAACTAAAGAATCGGTTTTGGAAGGTGCTAAATACATCATTGCTGAGATTATATCTGATCATGCAGATTATAGAAAAGATATACGAAAATATGTTTTTTATCATGGGAATTTAACTTCTAAAGTAAAAAGAAATGCACCTGATGAAAATAAAAATTATGAAATGTATTATGACTATTGTGAAGCTATTTCGAAAATTAAACCTCATCGTATTCTTGCTATGAATCGTGGGGAGAGTGAAAAAGTATTAACCGTTTCTGTGGATGTTTGTGAAGAAGAGATACTTTCTTATTTAGAAAGAAAAGTAATTGGAAAAAAAGAATCTTTTGTAATTCCAATTGTAAAAGAAGCAATTTTAGATAGTTATAAAAGATTAATTTTTCCAAGTATTGAAAGGGAAATTCGTGCTGAACTTAAGGAAAAAGGAGAAGAAGCCGCTATTGAGAATTTTGGGAAAAATTTAGAGGCTCTTCTACTTACACCACCAATGAAAGAAAAGGTAGTTCTTGCTTTTGATCCAGGTTTTGTGAATGGTTGTAAAATTGCTGTAATTGATAAGACTGGAAAATATTTGGATTCCACAGTGATTAAACCTTTTCTAAAGGGAAATACAGAAACACAGATTCGTAATAGTAAAGAAATAATAAAAAAACTTATAGAACGATATTGTGTTGATGTTATTGCAATTGGAAATGGGACGGCTTCTAGAGAATCTGAAAAATTTTGTGCTGAACTTATAAAAGAATATCATTTAAATTGCAAATATGTTATCGTATCTGAAGCCGGAGCCTCTATATACTCTGCATCTAAATTGGCTATTGAAGAATTTCCAGATCTTGCGGTTGAAAAAAGAAGTGCGGTTAGTATTGGTAGGCGTTTGCAAGATCCACTTTCTGAACTCGTAAAGGTTCCGCCTGAGGGAATAGGGGTAGGTCTTTATCAACATGATGTTTCTCCTAAAAAATTGGCTGATAACTTAGATTTTGTTGTAGAAAAAGCAGTGAATGCAGTAGGGGTAAATATAAATACAGCGTCTTCTTCTTTATTGCAATATGTTTCAGGTATTACGAAAAGGGCTATAGATAAAATTATTTCTTATAGAGAAAAAAAAGGAAGAATTGGTTCTAGAGAAGAAATAAAGAAAGAAAAATTGCTAACGGATAAAGCCTATGAACAAGCTATTGGGTTTTTACGAATTACGGAAGGATCGAATGTATTAGATCAAACCAGTATTCATCCCGAAAGCTATAAAATTGTGGCGGATCTTTTAAAGGAACTTGATTGTAAAGTAGAAGACATTGGAACCGATGCCTTGAAAGAAAAATTAAATCATATCTCTATAGAAAAATATGTGTCTAAGTTAAATACGGATTTATATACTTTGGAAGAAATTATTCAGTCTTTAAAAAAGCCAAATCGAGATCCAAGAGATGAAATGCCACAACCGATTTTAAAAAGTGATATTCTTTCTATTGAGGATCTAAAAATAGGAATGAAATTGCAAGGAACTGTACGCAATGTAGTTGATTTTGGTGCTTTTATTGATATTGGACTTCATAATGATGGATTGGCTCATATATCAAAATTGACGAACAAATATATAAAGCATCCTAGCGAGGTGTTAAGTGTTGGTGATATTGTTGATGCTTATGTAATTGCTATTGATAAAGATAAGGATAGGGTTAGCTTGAGTTTAATTGAGGATAAATAAAAAAATAAGAAAAGAAAATATGTTCAAAAGAATTGAATAAAAAGAGTGATTATGGTATATTATTATTTAATTAGTAGTATTTATTACTAAGGGAAGGAAGGTATTTATGGAATTAAAAGGTAGTAAAACAGAACAAAATTTAATGACAGCATTTGCTGGAGAAAGTCAAGCTAGAAATAAATATACATATTATGCTAGTAAAGCTAAGAAAGATGGATATGAGCAAATTGCTGCTATTTTTGAAGAAACTGCAAATAACGAAAAAGAGCATGCAAAAATGTGGTTTAAGGAATTACACGGTGGAGAAATTCCTGATACAATGGAAAATTTATTAGATGCTGCAGCGGGAGAAAATTATGAATGGACAGATATGTATGATGGATTTGCTAAAACAGCTAAAGAAGAAGGTTTTGATCGCATTGCATATTTATTTGAACAAGTAGCTAAAATTGAAAAAGAACATGAAGAAAGATATAGAAAACTTATCACAAATATTAAAGAGGGTTTAGTTTTTTCAAGAGATAATGATAAGATTTGGATTTGTAGAAATTGTGGACATATCGTTATTGGAAAAGAAGCTCCAAAAGTTTGTCCAGTATGTGCACATCCACAAAGCTATTTTGAAATTAAGAAAGAGAATTATTAAGATTTTCTTTTTTCTTTGTCTATAAATAATGAAAATAGAGAAGAAAATCATTTTATGACTAGCAAAATATAAGTTTATGTAAAAAATCTTTAAGAACGAAAGTTAGACTAATGAATATGGATGGAGAAAATATATGGAATTAATTTATGCAACTACAAATGAAAATAAAAAAGAAGTATTACAGAAAGAATTTGATCACTTAAATATAAAAGTGCTTTCTTTAAATGATATTGGTTTTTATGAGGAAATTGTTGAAGATGGATCTACATTTTTAGAAAATGCTAGAATTAAAGCTCATGCGGTTAAAAAGTTTTGTGATCAAAATGGAATTTTTGGAAAGTACATATTAGGAGACGATTCAGGGTTGTGTATTGATGCACTAGCAGGGAACCCGGGTATATATACAGCTAGGTATGCAGGAAAAAACTCTACTCAAAAGGAATTTATTGATAAAATTTTAACCGAATTAAAGAACGTTCCTTATGCAAAAAGAACAGCCTATGCTATATGTGATTTAGTACTTATAACAAATAAGGGAAAAGAATATGTCAGTGAAGGAAAATGTGTAGGAACAATTACAGAAATTCCTGAAGAATTTAATGGTTTTTTGTTTGATCCTATTTTTAAACCAAAAGGAAGCTCTGTAACATTTTCTAAGATGGAGGATAGAAAAGATCATAGAACGGAGGCATTTGATCAATTAAAAGAAGTACTCTTGAAAGAACTGTAGTTCTTTTTTTCTTGAATAAAAAGTGACTTAATGGTATAATTTAGGAGCAATGCAAAAGGAGGGATTTGATGAATACCATTCTTTTAGAAACCTTTATGGACGCAGTAAAACTATTGCCATTTCTGTTTTTAGCTTTTTTAATTATTGAATTTATAGAACATAAATTAAGTACAAAAAGGAAAACGGCAATATCAAAAGCTGGAAAGTTAGGACCTTTGTTTGGCTCTTTATTAGGTGCAATTCCACAATGTGGGTTTTCTGTGATTGCAACCAACTTATATATTACAAGAATTTTATCTTTAGGAAGTTTGATTGCTATTTATTTATCGACAAGTGATGAAATGATTCCTGTTTTGCTTTCCAATAAAGTTTCATTTTCTATCGTTTTAATAATTATTTTGATTAAGATTTTTGTAGGGATTCTATTTGGCTTTTTCATTGATTTGTTGTTAAGAAAAAAAGCAACCAAAAAAGAACATTTGCATTATGATGTGTGTGAGCATGATCATTGCCATTGTGAAAAAAGCATTATCAAATCCTCTTTAATTCATACTTTTAAAACTTTACTATTTATTGTTATTATTTCTTTAATTTTAAATGTTTTATTAAAATATGGAGGAAATGCTTTAATCGAAAATATATTTTTTAAGAACAGTATTTTTGGACCATTTATTGCTAGTTTAGTTGGTTTGATTCCAAATTGTGGTGCTAGTGTAGTATTAAGTGAATTATATGCTAGTGGAGCCATTAGTGTGGCCTCTCTCATCGCGGGATTGCTTACAGGAAGTGGAGTGGCATTGTTGGTTTTGTTCAAAAGCAATCATCATTTAAAGGAAAATTTATTTATCCTTGGTTTGGTTTATATGATTGGTGTATTGGTTGGTTTATTTTTAGAGGGAATTCATTTTACTTTATAAAATAAACTTTTTTTTAAATTGCTACCAAATTTATACAAAATGATATTAATAGTTGATAGTGCTACCGATCTTTTTTGATATATAATTTGGGTGGAGGTGGAAAATATGAAGTTTTGTGATAAACTTATAAAAAAGAGAAAAGAAAATAATTTGTCTCAGGAACAGTTTGCGGATAAATTAGGTGTATCTAGGCAAGCTGTAAGTAAATGGGAAGCAGGCGGAACTTATCCGGATATGGAAAAAATATTAAGGATGTGTAAGATTTTAAATTGTAATTTAGAGGATCTAATGGATGATGGAGTAATAGGAGAAAAGACTTTAACTCAAAAAAACAAAGCCAGTTTAGATGTTTATTTTAAATCATTTTTGAATTATATAACAAAAGTTTATAATATGTTCATGAGTATGAAATTTAAAGATGTTGTGAAATGCTTATTGGAAATTATTTTTATAGGTATTGCAATTGCAATATTAGGCCAGCTTGTTGTTTTTATAGTAGACGACTTATTATTTGATTTGCTATTGTATATAAATAAAATAGGAAGTTATCTTTATAATGTTTTCTATAGTATCTTTCAAATTTTAATAGTAATTATTGATGTAATTATTTTTCTTCATTTATTTAAAATTCGATATTTGGATTACTATGTTACTGTAGAAGATCAAAACGTTTCTCAAAAGACAATTGAAAATTCCATAGATCAGTCAAAATTTTCAAAAGAAGATAAAAAGCAAAAAGAAAAAATTATTATTCGAGATCCTAAACACAGTACATTTACTTTTTTTGATTTTTTAGCAAAAATCGTTGTTTTTGTTATTAAATTTTTTGTTGTATGTATGGAGTTTTTAGCAGTAATGGCTTTTATTTCTTTTGTTTGTTTCTTCATTTTTAGTTTGTGTCATATTTCCTATGGAAGCATATTTTTGTATATAGCTATTGCCTTTTTAGGTTTAATATTTATAGGTTATTGTTTTATTCAACTTTTCTATGATTTTATTTTTAATTTGAATCCAAAATTAAAAATTTTGTTTACTCTATTTATAGTTGGCCTTTTTATTTTAGGAATAGGTGCTGGTCTTTCTTTATTCAATCTTATGAGTTATGAGTATGTAGAGGAAACTGGTTTGGAATATTCTATTAAAGAAGAAAAGATAAATATTGATGAAAATACAATTATTGAATATGATAGCAATAAACTAAATTTTGTGATTGATAATTCATTAAAGCAAGCAAAGATTGAAATAAAACAATTTCAAAATATAGACGGTGTATTTTTCAATGATACGATACAAAGTGATGAAGGCAATCTAAAATGCTACTATATAGACTATTTTTATCGTAATGGGTATGCAATGTATAAGCAATTTCTAGATGATATAAAGAATAAAAGAATCCGTGAATATAATTTTAAACCTACAATAACTATTTATATATCTCAAAAGGATTATAACCAATTCATGATAAATATGGAAAAAAGAGGAAATATCTATGTAGAGTGATTTTCTCTTTTTTTTATAAAAGATATTAACAAAATAAATGTTTTATGATATTATATATACAATTATTTTAACTTACTTTGGTAGTAAATAGAAAAAGGCAGGTGTCCTGATTCTTGGACATGAAATAGATCAAGGATTATTTTTGAAAAATAAATAGTAAATGATAAAGCTTTTTTGTGCGCATAATTTTATTAATATCATATTGTAATAGGTGGTGAATGATATATGAGAAAAGAAGATTTAAACCAAATGCATCCATCCAAATACAATGAAATGGATTTTGATTTAGATGAAAATGATTATGGTGAGAGCATAGATTCGGATGATCTTTTACATCAATATATAAATGAATTTTCTGCCCCTTTATTAACTTTAGAACAAGAAAAAGATTTAATTGAAAAGGTGAAAAAGAAAGATAAACAAGCAAAAGAACAATTTATAGAGAGCAATTTAAAGTTAGTTGTCAGTATTGCTAAAAATTATGTTTGTCGTGGGATGGAGTTTTTAGATTTAATTCAAGAGGGAAATATAGCGTTGATTCGAGCTGTAGAACGATTTGATCCTACTAAAGATTACAAATTTTCGACTTATGCAACTGCTGCGATTCATCGTCAGTTAAATCGCGCAATTGCAAATTATTCAAGAGTTGTTCGAATCCCAATATCTGCTAGAGAAAAAATGGGCAAAATTTTAAAAACAGAAGAACAGTTAGGTCAGAAATTAGGAAGAACTCCTACCTATGAAGAAATTGCTAAAGAAGTTGGTATTTCAGTCAAAGAGGTATTACATCTTTATAAATCGTTTGAAACTACCCTTTCTTTATCTACACCTATTACTTCTTTCGATGATGCGGATGATTATACTCCTTTAGTAGATTTTATCTCAGAAGATACGAATGATTCTGAAGATGTTGCGTTTAAAAAAAAGGCGAATTCTTCTCTTTTAGAAATATTAAAAACTTGTGAATTAAGTGATCGGGAATGGGATATTTTAATGCAAAGATATGGATTTTATGATGGGAAGCCAAAAACGTTGAGAAAATTAGCGGAGCAATATAATTTAACCTATGAATCCATTAGAAGGATAGAGGCTAAAGCCATTCGCATTTTACAGAAGCCAAATAATAAAATTAAATTTGAAAAATATATAGAGAATACTTATCAAGCTGAAAATAAGATGATTCCTGATAAATCGAAAACAGCTCTTGAAGATATGGGAAAAATATTACATGAAAAAATAAGTTTTAAACCTATGGAAGTACCTGTTATAAATTTAGAAGACAAAAAATCTATTTTACAATTTTTCAATGGAGTAGATTATCGTCAATTGACTGAATTATTAGGTAAAACAGATGCAATCATTGGAGCTTTTAAATTTGGATTTATTAATAATAACTACTATTCAGATGAGGCAATTGCTAATTTCTTTTCTGTTGATTTAGACGTTGTCTTGAGTTCTGTAAATCGAATTTATGCCAAATATGGAAATCAAGAATCAAAAATGAGTGGCAAGGTTTTGAAAATTAGTGCTAATTTGACACAATAGAAAGTTTATAGAAGAGAAAAAGTGCAAAAATAGAAACTTTTTCTTTTTTATGTGATAGAATGATTTTAGAGGAAGATATATGACTAGAGAAGAATTTGAAACAATAAAGATAAGAAAGTTATTTGAAAAATTAAAACAATCGAAGTTTAGAAGTAGATTTAAACTTATGGAAAAGGATAGAGATTATATTTATCGTAAAGGAATGGATCAAATAAAAAGTCATGCTTATGACTTTATTAATAAACGATTAGCGCCTTCTTGTTTAGTCAATGATGGGAAACAAACACCTATGAAAGGACATCCGGTTTTTCTTGCACAACATGCAACAGCTACTTGCTGTAGAGGTTGTTTATATAAATGGCATGGGATTTCAAAAAATAGAAATTTAACTGAACAAGAAGTGGATTATATAGTACAGGTAATTATGTGTTGGATTAATGAGCAAATGAAATAGGTGATTGTATGGACATAAAAGATCAATTTAAATATTTAATTGGTGGATATTATGGGATTCGATCTATGGATGATTATGATTTAAAGGTATATATTTTAAAGGATATTGAAAATTATATACGAGATTTTATAGAAAACAATCCTATTGAAAACTTTAATTATGAAGAGGAAGCATTAAATTATGAAAGCGCTTTGCCACTCATTACTAAACTTCAAGATAGTTTGTTGGTTCTTAATAAAATAGATGCACCTATAGAGTTAATATTACTTGTGAAGAATAAAATTAAGAAATTAAAAGAGGAAAAATAAAAAGTAAGCCAATCATTTTGAATCATGTGCTTACTCTTTTTACTTTCTATTTGTTGTTTTTTCTTTGTTTATTTATATCTAATATGAAATTGATCATAAAGAATATTACAAAGATGCCTATTACAATGATTAAGTTTTTCATTAATAGATTGCTTTCTATACTTATTAAACATTCTTTGAATAAATTTATGGTATAGGTCATAGGCAATAGATTATGTAATCCTCTAAATCCCTTTGTAACTGTTTCAATTGGGAAGGTTCCTCCAGAGGCGGCCAGTTGTAATACTAAAATGATAAGGGCTAAGAATTTACCAATATCTTTGAAATTCATAATTAAGAAATTCATGATGGCTATAAATGTATTGGATACAAGAACAAGAATCAATAAATATAGAGCATAATTTGTAATTTTAAGATTTAAAAGTAGGCTTAATAAGAGACCTAACACGATTCCAGAAATTGTTGCTAATCCATGATAGCAAAGGGTTCTCTTTACATATTGATTACTCTTAGAATCTAAGATTTTAAATCTTTCTTTCTTATCAAAAAAGAGAATAATATATAGCATTAGACAACCAATCCAAAGGCCTATGGAGATAAATAGAGGGGAGAATGCAGTTCCATAGGAATCCACTTTATTTACTTCTTTTTTTTCTATTTTTACGGGTTTTTTACTATATTCAACTAAATTATTTGTTTTCTGTAAATCGTTTTTTGTTGTATTTCTTTTTTGATCCAATGTATTTTTTGAAAGGAATACTTTTTTATTTAATGTATCAATACCATTATTTAGATTTTTATTTCCTTTGTATAGATCATTAATACTTGATTCAATTTTGTCCGAATAAGTGGAAATTGTATTCGTTCCGGCATTTAATTGATTCATACCATTTACTAATTTTGAAGAAGCATCATGTAATTGATTCATACCTGTATTGAGTTCATCTAGCTTTGTTGTTGCTTTAGAAAGTGTCGCCATTTTTGTATTTATTATGTTTAAATTTTCATTTATATTTGTATTTGCGTCTTTTAATTCGTTGCTTGCTATTTTTAATGTTTCTATTTTATTTAAATTTGTTGTTGTGTCTTTTATGGTTAAACTTTTAGCATATTGATAAAGTTCTATATTTGGTTTATATTCAATGGAAATTGATGGATTTTCATAAGTAGAAATTATATATTGTGCATAACTGTTTGTTAGTTCCAAGGTAGAATTCATTCCATTTATGTAATCATTAAAATTTTTTGTATAGGTATTACTTCCTTTGTCTAATTGATCCATACCATTTGAAAGTTGTTCTACACTTGTTTTCAATTGAGATAAGTTTTCTTTAGAGGCTACTAATGTATTTAATCCTTGATCAAATTCCTTCATTGAAGAGGATAATAAAGCTGTTGATGATTGGATTTGTTTGATAGCCTGATTATAATCTTTATAACTATTATATAATTGGGAACTTCCTTCACTTAGTTTTGTACTACCATTATTTAACGTGTTTATACCATTTTGCATTATAGAAAAGCCATTACTTATTTCTTGTAGTTGATTTGGAATGCCATTTAAATTTTCATCTAATGTATTGATGATTTCAGAATTTATTGTATTGTCAAGATTTGCTTCTATAGTGGATACGACTCTATCAATAATTTGACTGGCTAAGTAATTTGATTTTTGATTTGGACAGTAAGTAATTGTAGGATGTTTTTTATTATTGGTATTAATACTTTCTAGACTCTTTGAAAAATCACTTGGTATTGTAATAATAGCATAATATTCTTTGTTATTAAGACCTTCACTGGCCTTTTCTTCGCTCACTAAATTTGCTTTTAGAGATTTCGAATCAATAATTTGTTTGGATAAATTCGCTCCTTTTTCTCCTTCGTCTTTATTGACAATAGCAATTGGCAAATTATCCATATTTCCTTTTCCATAGGGATTCCAATATGCTTTTAAATAGAAGTAACTATAAATAAAGGGTATTAGTAATACAACAATTAAAACAATGTATTTAAAATAATTTTTTTTCTTTTTCATAAATTTTTCCTCCTAGTTAAATAATCCTTCTTTTAAAATTAAAGTAACTTCTTTGACTACTTGTTCTTCATTTAATTCATCTTCATAGTCAAAAAGAATTGCTAAATAAATTTTATAAATAATAAATGCCATTAATTTTGAGTTGCACTTTTTAATATTTTCTTGTTCTATTTCTGTTTCTATTTTTTCCTGTATATATTTAATGATTTCTTCATCGTATTTTTCTAATAAGTTGGTTGAAAAACGGATATCACGCTCATTAGTTATAGCATTTAACAATTTACTATTTTTTTTGAATTTTAAGATAAAAAATAAGTCTTTTGTTATTCTCTGTATAAATGATAAGCCTTGTTTTTCCTGCCTTTCAATTTTTTCTTTCATCTTTTTTAATTCCTCGTCAATAAAATATTGAAATAGTGCTTCTTTCTTATCAAAATAAGAATAAATGGTTTTTTTTGTAACATTGGCTTGTTTTGCAATTTCATCCATAGAAACTTTATTGTAACCATATTTCGTAAATAGATCTCTGGCTGTTGCAATTATTATTTCTTTTTTATTCATAAATCACCTCTTTCTATACCAATATACTAATTTGGTATACTAGTATATTATATACCTTTTTTTCATATTTGTGAACTAAAAATGCAAAATAATATTGATTTTATGTATTTATTACATATATTCATTCATGAAAGATCAATTATAAATAAGAGTTCGATATATAGTGGTCCTAATTCAATGTTTAAAATGAAATTTTATATTTATATAAGGATTTTTATTTTAAAACAACAATTATATATAAAAAAATTAAAAAAATTAGCACTCTTTTGTTGTATTTGCCAAAAAATGTGGTATAATATAGATGTAAAAGAAATTTTACATATGTGCGACTTTGGGTGTCAACACATAAAGGAAAGGAAGATGATTATTATGATGATGATACCAAGAAGAAGTAATTTTGATATTTTTGATGATATGTTTCAGGACTCATTTTTTAGAGATGAAAAAAGCAGGTTTATGAAAACAGATATCAAAGAAAAAGAGGATGGTTATCTTATCTCTATCGATTTACCTGGATATGAGAAGGAAAATATTTCTGTGGATGTAGAGAATGGATATTTAAATATTCAGGCAAAAACAGATTCATCAAGAGAAGAAAATGAGGAAGGAAAATTTGTCCGTAAGGAAAGATATGTAGGTGAATGTTCTAGAAGTTTCTATGTTGGTGAAGAGATAGAAAGCGAAGATGTAAGGGCAACATTTAGAAATGGTACATTGCATCTAGAGGTTCCTAAAAAAGAAAAGAAACAAGAATTACCAGAAAAAAAATATGTACAAATAGAAGATAAATAAAGAATCTTGATGATGACAAGATTCTTTTTTTTTTTAATATTTTGTTAATTTAGTAAGTATATTCCAATATTTAGATAGGTTGCATAGGCTAACCATAATAAATAGGGAATGAATAAGTAAGCAGAAGGTTTATATTTTTTTGAAAATTGTATTGTATTTATCAGAACGAAAATAAATAATAATACAATCCAAAAAACAGAAAATAAACGCCATTTGAAGACAAAGAAAATAATTGACCATAATGCATTTATAAATAACTGTAAATAATAAATAAAACTCTCTACTTTTTTATTTCTATATACATTTCTTTGAAATAGATAATAGGCGATCCCCATTAACAGATAAATAATGCTCCAAACAATAGGAAATAGTATAGAGGGTGGAGAAAATGGTGGCTTTGCAAGGTTGGAATAATCGATGGCATTTGAGGTGATTCCCCCTATGATACTTCCTATTAATAATGGAAAAAATAAGTAAAAGATATTTCTTAATACATTTTTCATATAACATTCCTTTCTACTATATTTTATTATCCCTTTTATAAAATATGTCTATATTCTTTGGCTTTTTGTATAAAAACGTATATAGTTGCAAAATGATAAAAAATGTAGTATTATATGTCCTATGAATTGGAGATATGTTATGAAAAAAGATTTAAAATATCAATTGTATAATGTAACGGTCAATAACACAAATTTAACTTTGAAAATGTTAAAGAAAAATGGTTTTTCTTTTGAAGATATTCAAAAATTTTTAGATCTAGGTCTTTTAAGTCAAATTTCTGAAAAAGAATATCAATTTGAAGATTATTCGGGATTAATACAATATGCTATGAATGTAATAGACAGAGGAAATTATCCTCTTGGAAGAACTTATCTTAGATATTGTTTTCGTAAACAAAGAACTTTAAATAATTGTTTACGTGTATTTAATGAAGATATTAAACATGAAAATTATAAAAATATTATAGAATATTTAGATTATTTATATGCTCATTCACAAAACAAATCTATGAACAATATATATTTATATTTATTGAACTTTATAACGGATTTACCTAGCAGGTATCAAAGAATTCTTCATACTTTTTCCATGAATGATTTAATTAAAAATTACAATGGCAAAAGTCCTTCTCAATTCTCAAACGTAGATAAAATTGTTGTAGCTATTATAGATAATGATATAGAGGCAGCCTTGAATCAATTGGAGAAGTTATTTCTAGATAAAAGAAAACTTTCATTAGATTACAGGGTTTTAAAGTCTTTATTGAAAAATGTCGTTTCTTTAAAAAATAAAGATAAAAATCGATCTCTTCATATTGCAGAAAATGGCTCTTTGGAGTCTGATTTAAAACAATTCATTTCTATACAGAAGAATATGGATCGAATTTTGTTAAAAAAAGAAATTGGTATAGTTAATCCTATGAGTAAGAGTAAAAGAGAAACATTTAAAGAAATGCTTAAAAAGTATCCTAAACTAGCATTACTTGATATAGGAAATGATCAGTTTGCTCTTATGAAATATGAAAATTTAAATGAGGATTATACTTATGAGCAATTGAAAACATTGGCGCAAGAGGCTTTTGATTGTGAGGAATATGGTCAAAGTATTAAATATTATAAATCTATGCTTGTTCAACGACCAATAAGAATATCTGAATATTTAACTAAAATTGGTATAGCTTACATAAAAATGGGAAATCTCTATTTGGCAAAAAGATATTTGAAAGTCGTAAATAGTATGAATAAAATAGATAAAAATATAAAATTTCAAATCAATATGTTGGAAAAACATTGCAATAATTGTGCTGAATCAAAAGATGAGGAAATTTCTTTGAAAAAAATAACACAGTCTATAATGACAAAACAGATACCAAGTATTGATATTAAAAGTGATGCTTATCAAAGAGAATTTCAGTTCTTATTACAAGCTAGAAAAAAATTAGAAAGAAATAAAGATTTGATTGTTTTAAATAATATTGATAAAAATAGGGAAAAAATTATTTATAGTATAGTTTCCCAAATGAAAAATATTTCGGCTTTTTCGATAAAGGAAGATAATAAGGAAAATATTATTTTGAAATATTACAATCCAATGGATCAACGAATATCGATTAAGGGAGTAGTGAAGTATTTTCGTACTCAATATGATCAAGGGGAATATGAAGAATGTATTCATATATGCAAATTGTTACTTTCGTTGTTTGAAAAACCAAATTCTTATACCTTATTTTGTATGGCGCAGGCTTATCGTGCACAAGAAAAATATGATATAGCTCTTAC
>CANQVY010000019.1 GCA_947627405.1 uncultured Bacilli bacterium
AATGACTTACTTAATTTCAGTCAATCACCCTTGAGGGCCATGTTCGAAAAATCATTACATCCTCATTTTCACCTAACAGAGTTCTCTAAAATGCTTGTATTTTTCTAATTTTTCCTCGCACTGGTTTTGTTAACGAAATAGATTATACTTTATTTTATGCATTTTGTCAAATTTTACTTGTATGATTTGCTTTTCTAATTAAATATTTACAACTTAAAAATCATTTATTTATAATCCTTTTATGCAAACATTTAACTTTTTTGCAAACAATTTGCAAACAAAATCATCATTTTTTTAAATTTTGACATTTTTTAAAGTTCATTGTTGTCACTAAAATCCTTTATTTATAAGACATTTATTCTTATTTTCCACAACAGTTTTTATACTTTTTACCACTTCCACATGGACATGGATCATTTCTTCCTATCTTTTTACCAACTCTTTTAGGAATTTTCTTACCTTCTTTATCTATATCATTTGTAATTTTTACTTTAGTTTGTTCTTTTCTTTCTAAATTTTGTCTTATTTCTGCTTTTAATAAGAAAGTTGTAATATCAGCGTCTATCTTTTGATTCATTTGATCAAATAGTTCATATCCTTCAATAGTATAAGCTCTAAGTGGATCTTCTTGAGCATATCCACGCAAACCAATTCCTTCTCTTAAATGAGACATAGTATTAATATGTTCCATCCAATAATTATCAATAACATTTAGGCTAATAGCTTTCTCAAATTCATTTACGATTTCTTCTGGTAATTCTTTTATTTTTGTTTCATATTCATCTACTAATGAATTATATATGTAATCAACAAGTTTTTCCGGTAATATTTGAATTTCTTTTGATTTCTTAGATTTCTTTTCTGTTTTTAAGATTTCTTTTTCTATATCATTTCTGTTAATATCTTTCTTTAACAATTTTTCGTTTACATATTCAATAATGTCATTTATATCTTCATCCACAAGTGATCCATCTGGATTTACATGAGACATTACTGTATCTGTTACATGATTCTTAATAGCTTCTAAAATCATGCCATGAATGGCATCACTATCAATAATTTCATTTCTCTTTCCATAAATAATTTCTCTTTGACTATTCATTACATCATCATAGTCTAATAAATGTTTACGCACATCATAATTATTTCCTTCAACCCTAGCCTGTGCAGAAGAAATTGATTTTGTAAATGCTTTGCTTCTAATCGCTTGATCTCCAAATCCTAAAGATGTCATCATTGTCTTAATTCTATCTGATCCAAAACGAATCATTAAATCATCTTCCATAGAAACAAAGAATTGCGTAAATCCTGGATCCCCTTGTCTTCCAGAACGTCCTCTTAATTGGTTATCAATACGACGTGATTCATGTCTTTCTGTGCCGATAACACAAAGACCTCCTAATTTTCTAATTTCATCTGATAATGTAATATCTGTTCCACGTCCAGCCATATTTGTAGCGATTGTTACAGATTTATGCTGACCAATTTTAGAGATGATTTCTGCTTCTCTTTCATGGTTTTTAGCATTCAAAACTTCATGAGGTATTTTTTTCTTTTTTAATAAATTAGATAACAACTCACTCGTTTCAATTGCAACTGTACCAACTAAAACTGGTTGCCCTTTTTTGTATAATTCTTCAATCACATTAACAATAGCTTTGAATTTAGCTTCTTTTGTAGCATATACTAAATCTGGTGCATCTTCTCGAATGACCTTTTTATTTGTTGGGATTGGAATAACATACATATTATATATATCTCTAAATTCTTCTTCTTCTGTTTTTGCAGTACCTGTCATTCCCGCTAATTTTGAGTACATTCTAAATAAATTTTGAAATGTAATCGTAGCAAGTGTTTTAGTTTCCTCATTAATTTTAACTCCTTCTTTCGCTTCAATAGCTTGGTGAAGACCATCGGAAAATGCTCTACCTTTCATTAAACGTCCCGTAAATTGATCAACAATAACAATTTTTCCATCTTGCACTACATAATCAATGTTATTATTCATTGCATAATTAGCTCTTAATGCCTGATTTACAAAATGAACAAGAGTTGCTTGGGATAAATCGTATAGATTATCTACATGAAAATATTTTTCAGCTTTTTTATGTCCCTCGTCTGTTAAATTAACACTCTTAACTTTTGGATCATAAACAAAATCTTTTTCAATTTTTAAACTCTTAGCAAATTTATCCGCATCTTCATAAAGAGACGCACTTTTCATTTCTCCTCCAGAAATAATAAGAGGTGTCCTTGCTTCATCAATCAAAATAGAATCCACTTCATCAACAATTGCAAAATTCAAACCTCTTTGTACTCTATTTTCTGCTTTTACTACCATGTTATCCCTCAAATAATCAAATCCAAGTTCATTATTTGTAGTATACATAATATCACAATTATATTGTTCCTTTTTCTCATTTGGAGTCAAATCTCTTTTATTAACACCCACTGTTAATCCTAAGAAATTATAAATACCTCCCATCCATTCTGCATCACGACCTGCTAAATATTCATTAACGGTTATAATATGAACACCTTTTTTTGTAAGAGCATTTAAATAAGCCGGCATAACACAAGTCAATGTTTTTCCTTCTCCTGTTTTCATCTCAGCTATATTTCCATAATGAATAGCCAATGCTCCAAGTAATTGTACATAAAATGGTCTTTGCTTAATTACACGATAACTAGCTTCTCTCGCTACTGCAAAAGCTTCTACTAAAAGATCTTCTAATGTTTCCCCTTTTTCTAATCGCTCTAAAAATTCTTCTGTTTTTGCTTTTAATTCAGTATCTTTTAACTTTCTCATCTCACTATCTAAAGCATCTATTTTATCTGCTATAGCAGTAAACCTTTTTAATTCTTTATAGTCATGATTAAAAATTTTCTTGATCACGTTCATGTGTTTTCATCTCCTAAGTAATATTTTATCAAAAAAAAAAGAAGAATAAAAGGTTTTTCTCTTATTCTGCTTCAATTATTCCATAATTTCCATCTTTTCTTTTGTAAATAACTGCTGCTTTTCCTGTATCTATATCATTATATAAATAAAATTGATGCCCCAAAAGCTCTAATTGTAAAATTGCTTCTTCTTCATCCATTGGTTTTACTTCAATGCTTTTTCGCTTTACAACCTGTTGATCCACTTCTTTCTCTTCTTCTTCATAATCAAAGCTTAAACTCTTATTTACTCTGTTCTTTGCTTCTAATCTAGTTTTATTCTTTCTAATTTGTCTTTCTAATTTATCTATAGAATTATCAATTGCTGCATAAAAATCTTCTTGCTCCTCTTCACTTCTCAATATTAAAGATTGTAAGAATATTGTAATTTCCACTTTTTGCATATGATTTCTAAGTTTTACCAATACATTAGCTGTAATGTTATTAGAGTTATTTAGGTATTTTTCTAGTTTTTTTAATTTATCTAATGCATACTCCTTCATAGAATCTGTTATTTCTATTTTTTCACCTCTAATATTTAAATTCATATTATCATCCTCCAACTAAATTATAACATACTTGTAAACTATAACCAATAGTAATTCCTTTTTTTTAATTAAAAAAACAAGAATATAAATTCTTGTATTCTCCTATTTATTAGGAGTGGTAACAGCATCTTTTACAACAACTACATCCAAGGCTTGGTATCCCTTAATAGTTTCTAAAAGTTTAAACTCTACTATCTGTCCCTCAGTTAAAGTTTTATAGCCTTCCTGCTTAATCGCAGAATAGTGAACAAAGATATCTTCATTCTCCTTATATTCAATAAATCCATAACCTTTTTCATTATTGAACCACTTAACTTTACCTCTCACTTCTTGCCACATCTCCTTTACCAATTATTCTTATGTTCCTTATTTGGCCTAAATGAGTGAACATCCCTATTATAGCAAATCAATACATTCAAACTTCAATATTCCTTAAATGGCCGTTTTAAAGCATTTTTTAGAAATTTCCTTTACCATATGTTAACCAATTTTAATAAAATGACTATAAATTACTTTTTTAAGTCGTTTTTATTTTTTTATTAAAATGTATATTAGACTTAAAACTAGAGGTAGGAAGATGAAAAAAGTAGTAGTAAATAATCTTTATAATCTTATATTAAAATATAATCATTATTCTGAAGAAGAGAAGGAAAAATTATTATATGGTTTGGAAGGATTATACTTAACCATTTCAAAATTGATTATAATTGTTTTATTAGCCATTCTCTTTCATATTGAAGAAAGTGTTTTTTTTACAATTATACTTTTTAATATTATTCGATATACCGCCTTTGGATTCCATGCGGAAAAAAGTTATCAATGCTTAATTACTTCTAGTTTATTTTTTGTCGGGATGCCTTTATTATTTGAATACATAATATTAAGCAAACCTATTATCCATCTTGTCTTTTTGTTCTGCATTATATCCTTTTTGTTATTTGCACCTGCAGATACAATAAAAAGACCTATGTATGATAAAAAAATGAGAAGATTAAGAAAAATATTCACAATAATAATTGCTATTGTATATTATATTTGTATTTTGAATCTAGAATTTACCATTGGTAAATTCTTTATGATCGCTTTAATACTTGAGAGCATTATGATCAATCCCATGTTTTATAAAATATTCAAGCAACCATATGATAATTACAAAAGTATTTAATTTGTATCTAATTTTTTAGATAAATATTGTATAGGAGGTAGTAATAATGAAAAAAGTAGCAAAAGTATTAGCAGCTGTTGCTATGCTTGCAACTTCAGCTGCAAGTATGGGTTGCATGTGGTTTTTATTAGATGAACCAAAAGCACTTAAGTCATTTAAGTAATATTAAAAAAAACTCAATAAATGAGTTTTTTTATTTTATAATAATTCTTTGAACAAAATATTCATTGATAATATTCGTCTTGGTTTTAATATTTGGATTTTTTTCCTTGATCTTTGAGACAAAATATAAACCTTTCCCTCGCCCTTTTCCTTTCGTTGAATATCCTTTTGTATTAATTTTACTAATTTCGATTTTTTCATCAAAAGAATTTGTAATAACAATATTTAATTCTTTTTTTATACAGTAAATTTCCAATGTAAACATTTTCTTCTTAGATTTTATAGAGGATTCAATAGCATTATCAATATAAATGCCAATGATATGACTTATATCTTTTAATTGATCTTTTTCTATTTTTTGTAATTTGCTTTTTGCGTTTTTACTAATATCAACGCAAAAGTTTAAATTATTTTTTTCAATAGTTATTAATTTGTAATAAAGTAATCCTTTTAATCCGCCTTTTGGAATATTAACTAGTTGTCCAATCCATTTATCTTCTAATACAAAATCATCTTTCAAAATACCATTAATGTAATCATAAGCTTTTTTATTATTTTTTACCATATCCCTAATCAGGATCAATTGATTTTTATTTTCATGAATATTGAGTTGTTCTTTTGTAATCCAATCTTCATAGTTTTGAGAATAATTATACAAATAATCAAATTGCTCTTGCAATTTATCCTTATCATTTTTTGATTTGATATAAATTAAAATTAGAATTAACATTAACACAAAAACAGTTAAGATAATTGCATATCTACTGACTTCTATCATGGCTGCTAAGGCTAAATCATAACCTATTAAACTTAAAGTTATTACTGTTAATATTATAAAAATATATTGACTATATAATTTACTATCATCTATTTTTTTTATAAACTTATTTAAAAATTTTCGGCATGGATTTAAAAATGATAATCCAATTCCTGCTCCATATATTGTTATATTTGTTAATATCAAAGTAGAGGAATACATTCTCATATTATATATAGTTACAAAATTAACTATTATGAATGATAATACAGAATCAATTACTAATATTATAATCATCATAAGTCCACTAGCCAGTACAGATTTTTTAAAACTGATCTTAAACATTAATTTATATATAAATATTGTAGATATATATGATAATAATGTTATAGCTATTGTATATGTTGTCTTAAATTGAACTGTCGTTATTATAGCTAATATAATTAACAAAATTACATTTTTAAAATTTATTTTTAATTTTTCACCAGTTATATTTTTTATCATTAATGCCCCAGCTACAGATCCAATAAAACTACATATAAACTTTACTACTACTTCCAACATACTTCATTAATTCCTTTCTACCTGTTTTAGATATTAAATGAGTATATGTGCCATTTGTGAAAATGATTTTGTTGCTTTTAACATCATATTCTCTTATGAAATCTGAATTTACAATTAAGCTACGATTTACTTTAATAAATCTATTATCTAATTTTGCATAAACATTGTTTAAAGTTTCATTCATAAAGTGATCCCCATAAGTTGTATTAATTATGCATCTCTTACTTTCTTGCTCTTTTTCAATGTAAATGATATTTCGATATTCTATTTGCTTTACTACATGATTATAGGAAAATTTTAAAGATTTGTGTCTATTATCATAATTTTTTAATGCAATTATCAGACAGTCTTTAATTCTTTGTTCACAATCATCAAATTTTGAAATAAAATCAAGCAGATAAAGTCTATTCCCTAGAGCTTCATATTTGTATTCTGTATAAGAAGTAATGATCACAATTATGGATACCCAATCATCCAACTCTTCTCTTATCATTCTGGCAGCATCTAATCCTGAACCTTCTTCTGTTTTAATATCTAAAAAATAAATTTTAAAACCGCTTTCTTCTTTTGCAGCCTTTTTAAAATCTTTACCATAATTTTCATAACACTTAATTTTATATTCCGTATCGTAATTCATCATAAAATTGTCTATTATTTTTTTTGTTCGAACTGAAAATTTTGTATTATCTTCACCAATTATAAAATTTAGCATATTCCCTCCTTATATTCTTTATACTTATATTTTATCATAATTGGAATTTTTTTCCATTTATATTATGAAAAAAAAATTACTTTTTCTTTCTAGTAATTTCTTTTACTTTCTTTGGCAATTGATCAGATATGATATTGGTATTACATGCAAAGACAAATATGATAATAAAAAGTATACCATAAATTATCATTCCTATTTTTGGATTTTTTAAGGCATAGATCATTGTTGCAAGTGCAAATAGAAAATCGATTAGATAAATAATTAAAACTGTACTTTTTTGAGATAAGTGCATTTTAATTAATTGATGGTGAATATGATCTTTATCAGGTGAAAAAATTGGTCTTCCCTTTAGTTTTCTCCGAATAATTGCAAACAAAGTATCTAATATTGGAATAATTAAAATAATAATTGGAATAAAGAAAGAAGTTAGGGCGGTTGCCTTGAAACCTAACAGAGTAATGACTGCAATTTGAAATCCCATAAACATAGAACAATCTCCAGCAAAGATAGATGCAGGATTAAAATTATGAATTAAAAAACCTAATGTAGCTCCTAACATGATAAATGCTAAGGAAATTTCTAACGATCCATAACGAGCTTGCCATAATGAAATGATTCCAACTGTCAAATAGAATATACTAGAAATACCACCGCTTAAACCATCAATCCCATCAATCAAATTTATAATATTTACACATGCAATTATAAACAAAATTGTAATAGGATAGGCTAAAATTCCAAAATCAATTACATACCCAAAGGCAGATATGTTTTGTAACAAAATTTTTCCATAGCATGCCACAATTGTTGCAGCAATAACTTGTCCAATTAATTTTTGAGAAGCTTTGATTGGTTTTATATCATCAATAATTCCTGTTAAAATAATGATGAAACTACCTATTAAAATTGAGTTCATTTTAATACTATGATGGCCAAACAACATATAGCCAAAAAGAAAAGCTAAAAATATACCTACTCCTCCTAATTTAGGGATTGGTTTTGTATGTATATGTCGGTTTCCTTCTTTTTTGCTTGGATAATCAATAGCACCTATATGGTGCGCTATTTTTTTTAATGCAGGCATAATACAAGCACTTGCCACCATAGTTGTCAGTACAATAATTATCACATTCCACACTTCATTAGAAAACATAAAAAATCCTTCTTTCTATATTGATTATAGCAAAAATATAGAAAATATCAAATTTTTTGTTTTATTGTGAAGATAATAACTCTAGGTGATTTAATAGAACGCCTGTCCCATCCGCTACACTTGTTAATGGAGATTCAGCAATGACTACTGGTATTTTTAATTCTTTTTCTAAAAGTTCAGGCAAACCATTGATCAATGCGCCTCCTCCTGTTAATACTAATCCTTTATCCACGATATCTGCAGATAATTCTGGAGGGGTGATTTCTAATACGGATTTGATGGCCTTTACTAATTCCGCTACGCTATCTCGAATGGCTTCTTCAATTTCTTCTGCTGTAATTTCTATTGTATTTGGAAGTCCACTCATCAGATTTCTCCCTTTTACTTCTATTTTTTCGTTTCTATTTGGTTTATGTACGGTTCCAATTTTTATTTTTATATTTTCTGCAGTTTTGTCTCCTATTAATAATTTGTATTTTTGTTTTATATATTTTTTAATATCCTTATCTAAAGAATTTCCTGCCGTTTTAATCGATAAAGAAGTAACAATACCTCCAATAGATAATACGGCTATATCTGTTGTTCCTCCACCAATATCAACAATCATATTTGCACTTGGATTTTTAATATCCATCCCTGTGCCTATAGCAGCAACTTTTGGTTCTTCCTCTAAAAAAACTTTTTTAGCTCCTGTTCTCTCTGCCGCTTCTTTAATTGCATTTTTTTCTACTTGCGTGATATTCGATGGACAACAGATTAATATTTTTGGTCTTATCAGCCCCTTTTTTCCACTCACTTTTTTAATAAATTCATTTAACATTGCTTGAGTAATCTCAAAATCCGCAATAACCCCATCTTTAATAGGTTTGATCGTCTTTACTTTTCCAGGGGTCCTTCCTAACATTGCATTGGCCTCTTTTCCTACAGCTAAAATACGATTATTTTCTACATCGACAGCTACAACGCTTGGTTCATTCAGAACAACTCCTTCTCCTTTTACATAAATTAATACATTAGCTGTTCCTAAATCTATTCCTATATCTTTTGCCACAAATTTACCTCCTTTCTTTTAATTTTAAGTATTTTATTTTTGTTGATTCTCCTCCTTTTATATGTCTAGTTTCTATATGTTCTTTAATAATTTGATTTACTTGTTCATATAGCGAATAATCAATAAATTTTAATCTTTCAGAAATATCTTTATGTATTGTGCTTTTGCTCATCTGAAAGATTTTTGCTATTTCACGTATTGTTAATTTGCTTTCTAACATATAATTGGCTACCTTAATCACTCTGTTTTGAATACTTTCATACATATTATTCCCTCTTTCTATTGAATTATATATATGAATTTGTATTTTTATGAACAAAAAAAGGCATGCCTGCCTATATTTCACTTACTTTTTTATCATAATATTTTTCCGGATTAACCACAGTTCCATCTATTGTTAATTCAAAATATAGGTGGTTCCCTAAGTCTTTTTCTAATTTGTTTGTTCCACTTTGTCCGATTACTTGTCCTTGTGTAACTTGATCATCTTTTTTTACACTTACTTCTGATAAACTTTGGTATACACTTACGACTTTATCATCATGTTTAATTGTAACCGTTTTCCCAACAATATCATCTTCTTTGACATCAATAACTGTTCCATCCAAAATACTAACAACATCAAAAGTTTCTTTCAACACATAATTTACACCTGAATTTTGCATATAAGTATTTTCATAATATGTGATTGAATTTTCTTGATCTTTCTGATCTGCCTTATAATCATAATATTTCTTTCCTACGGTTACTTCTTTATTTGTATAAGGCCTTATTATTTTCGTTTTAGTTGATATTACAGGAACGTCTGTATCCATGATAGCACTTGTTACATATGTATAATATTCATCATTACTGGTCTTTAATGTATTTGCAGCATAATAAATACTTATAATAAGTGTTAAGACAGATAAGGCATAAATTGTTGGTAATACAAATGGTCTTAATTTTAAACTTTTTTTCATAATCTCACCTCATTATCAGTTTGGTCAGTGAAATATAAAATTATACATTAAAATAAAAAAATTACTAATAATATGACATGAAAAAATCATATATAAAATTAGTAACTAAATAGATTAAGGAAATCGTGATACAAAAATAAAAGGCTCTAGCTTGGTATACTTTATTTTTTTTAAATATTTGATTGATATTAATAGCGTCCATTGCCCATAATACTAATATGGTTGAGAATAGGTAAATATAAAATTTAACTGACATTATTTTAATTTATCTAATTTTTCAATTCTTCTTTTGTGTCTTTCCATATTAGAAAATGGAGTAGAGAAAAAAACATCTATAATATCTTTTATTTTATACATAGGCATATGTGCTGATAAAGCTAGAACGTTTGCATCATTATCAATTCTTGTTAATTTTGCTTCTTTAATATCATTTACTTTTGCGCATCTGATTCCTTTTATTCGATTGCATGCTATAGAAATTCCAATTCCTGTATTGCATATAGCAATTCCATAGTCTACCGTTTGATCCAATACAGCATCGGTTAATTTTTTTGCAAAATCTGGATAATCCACTGAATCTTTGGTATTTGTACCATAATTAAAAACCTCATGTCCACATTTTAATAAATATTTACAAATTTTATTTTTAGTTGATATCCCTGTATGATCATTGGTTATTCCTATTTTCATATTACCACCTTACCTTTTATTATATTTTACATGATATTTTCTTTTTATTCTAGATATTTTCCAAAAAAATAAAGCTTAAGCAGCTTTATTTTGATCAAATCCATATTTTTTATTAAATTTAGCTACTGCACCATCACTTGTTGTTCGAACTTGTTTTCCTGTGTATGCTGGATGGCATTTGCTACAAACTTCTACATGATGATCTTTATTGCTTCTAGTTTTGAAAGTTTCTCCACAAGCACATGTTACAGTTACTTCTTTATATTCAGGATGTATTCCTTTTTTCATACGATCTCTCCTTCCGCCATGATTAAATATTAATCATAGTAATTCAATGCGTAATTATTATATCAATTATTTTCTTTTCATGCAAGTTTTTTATTATTTTTTCCTAAATATTTGATTATTTTATTTGAAATAGCTTCATATCCTTTATAATTTGGATGAATATTAAATGGATTAGGCAAATAATCTTCATGTGTTTCAAATTCATCAGATACTTTAATGTATTCTACTTTTTCTTGTTTACATATATCTTCATATTCTTGATCAATTTTTGCTACTAAATCTTTCAAATCTTCGTCATCAATTATTTTTTTATTAATTGGATTATAATATCCAATAACAAGTATTTCCTTTTTTGCATATTTCTTTACTTCCCGAATTGCATGATCTACTTTAGGAATAATTTGATCAATCTTTTTTTCAATTTTACTATAATCTAAAGATTCAAGTAAAGATAGATCGTCAAAGTTAAGACTTCGTAACAAATCATTGGCTCCTATAGAAATAGTAACTAAGTCAGATTCTCTCAATGCCCTTTTTATTCCAATTTCTTCATTATTTATTTTTACCTTCATATTTGTATTTATTTTATTAATTAGATCTTGAGTCGTATCTCCACTTTTGGCATATCCTTTTGTATAGCTTTTAAGTTTATCTTTTGAACTTAAATATTCTTTGATATTATCCGCATAACCATAACCTATTTCCCCATAAGGATTTTCTCCTTGTGCAAGAGAATCCCCTAAAGCAATGTAATTTATTTTATCTTCTCGATAAAAATTATAAATTCCATAAACAATAAATATGGTAATAAATAAAGGAATTATTATTTTTTTCATGGTGCCTCCAATAAAAAAAGAAATTATATTACATTATATTTCTTTTAATTCAATCTTAGCACCTACATTTGTAAGTTTTTGTACTATATTCTCATATCCTCTTAAAATATGATCTACATTTTCAATATAGGTTGTTCCTTCTGCAATTAATCCCGCTAAAACCATAGCAGCCCCTGCTCGTAAATCGGTTGCCTTTACTTTTGTTCCTTTTAATTTGGTAGGACCATGTATAACTGCTTTTTGATTATTCACTTCTATATTGCTACCCATTTTATTTAAATAGGGAATATGCATAAATCGATTTTCATAGATGGTTTCTTCAATTATTGAAGTTCCTTCTGCCTGTGTCATTAAAACCATGATTGGTTGTTGTAAATCCGTTGGAAAGCCTGGGTAAATCAATGTTTTTAATTTCGTTGGAATATAATTTTCTTGTTTGGAAACAAGAATATAATCGTTTCCAATTTCTAATGGAACGTGCATATCTTTTAATTTAGACGTTAAAGCCTCTACATGTTTTGGTATAATATTTTCAATTTTTAAATTTTTCCCACATAAAGCACCTGCAATAATATAGGTACCTGCTTCTATTCTATCTGGAATAACTTCATGAAATCCTCCATGTAAATGTTCAACGCCTTCTATTGTGATTGTTGATGTCCCTGCACCTTTTATTTTTGCTCCCATATTGTTAAGAAGGGTGGCAACATTAACAATTTCAGGTTCCTTTGCTGCATTATCAATTATCGTTTTCCCTTTTGCTTTGGTTGCGGCTAACATAATATTGATTGTTGCTCCAACGGAGGCAAAATCTAAATAAATTCTTGCGCCTTTCAATTCTTTTGCTTCTATTTTATAACAATTTTTCTCCGATTTAATTGTAGCTCCCAATGCTTCAAACCCTTTTAAATGAAGATTAATAGGTCTAGCTCCTATAGAACATCCACCTGGAAAATACATTTCCGCTTTTTTATATTTACTAAGTAACGCTCCTAAAAAATAATAAGAGGCTCTTAATTTTGTAGAATGTTCTTCAGAAATAGCTTTATTTTCTATTTTTGAGGAATCTATTTTAATGATTTCCTTTTCTCGAGTCACTTTAGCACCTAAAAATGTTAAAATTTCACTTAATGCATCTATATCTGTTATATTTGGAACATTATAGATTGTTGTTTCCTCATCAGATAAGATTGTTGCTGGAATTAAAGCTACTGCACTATTTTTAGCGCCGCTAATTCGAATCGTCCCCTTTAATTCCTTTTTTCCTTTTATCTCTAATACTTGCATGTAATCCCTCCATGATTCGTTACTATATTTTATTTCTTTTTCTTAGGTTGGTTACCTATTATGGTTTGAAAATAATTCAATCTTTTCTTGAATAATTCTTTTCATTGCTTGTTCGCCACTTTTTATTATTTTTCTTGGATCATACACAACTTTATTATTATCTAAAAAATCCCTTACTGCATTAGACCATGCAATCTGAAGTTCTGTATTGATATTGATTTTACTAATACCACATGTAATGGCTTTTCTTATTTTTTCATTATCAATTCCACTTCCACCATGTAATACTAAGGGAACTTCTACATTTTCATTAATCGTTTTCATTGTTTCATAATCTAACTTTGGTTCTCCTTTATAAAGTCCATGCACACTTCCAAGGGCTGGTGCTAAAGAATCTACCTGAACTTTATCTAAAAAATATTGGCAGTCTTTCAAATTTGTAAATCCCAATTTATTGGCTACACCATCTTCTTCTCCACCAATAAGTCCCAGTTCTGCTTCTACCGTTACGTTATGTTGATGAGCATACTCTACAACTTTTTTCGTTTCTGAAATATTTTCATCTATTGAATATTTGGAACCATCAATCATAACAGAGGTAAATCCTGCATCGATTGCTTTTTTGCAAGTTTCAAAAGATTGACCATGATCAATGTGAAGACAAACTGGAATCGTTATAAATAATTCTTTTAATAATCCCTTGACCATTCCAACAATTGTTTCTGCTCCACCCATATACTCTAAAGCACCTTCACTAACTCCTAAGATTACGGGCATATTTGCTTTTTGGCATTCCTCTAATATGAATCTTGTCCACTCTAAATTATTTATATTAAAATGAGGTATAGCATATTTTCTTTTTTTTGCTTCTAATAACATTTCTTTACTATTTATTAGCATATTATCACCCATTTAATTATATAAAAATCTATTTATGAAATCAATGTAAAAACACTCTACTTTACAGTATGAGTGTCTATAATATATAGCTAATTGATAAAAACAATAAAATTATACTTCCAACAATAGTTGCTATACTTCCAAATTTTTTACTTAAATATTTTCCTAGTCTTAATCCAATATAAGTAAAAAAACAACTAATTATTGAAAATAGGAATGGGGGTAAAAGAAGAGTATTACTAATTGTTCCTAAACCGATTCCTACCGTAAAACTATCTATACTAACTGTCAATCCAAACAAAAGAAGTGAAGAAATTTTATTTAAAGGGGTTATATTTTCTTCTTTAAATGCTGATAAAAACATTTGAATAGCGAGAAAAAAAAATA
>CANQVY010000020.1 GCA_947627405.1 uncultured Bacilli bacterium
TTTTAATTGCATATTGTTCAGCAGGTGCACCAAAAGCATCCCAGCCCATTGGATGTAAAACATTGTATCCTTGCATTCTCTTCATTCTAGCAATGGCATCTTGTGCTGTGTAGCTACGAACATGCCCTACATGTAAACCTGATCCTGAGGGATAAGGAAATTCTACCAAAATATAATATGGAGGCTTTTTATCATTATTTTTAGCCTCAAAAGTTTTATTTTCTTCCCAATATTTTTGCCATTTCTTTTCTATTTCATTAAATGTTTTCACTTTTTCACTTGTCCTTTCTTTCTTTTTTCTATTTTTTGTTGTTTCTTCTTATTCAGAACTTTATCATCCTTTGTTAATCCTTTTTTTACTAAATAACGTCCAAAAAGACTATAACTGATTAAAATTACCGGTATACATAAAAATATGGCTAATAAAAATTGAATATTCATGCGATCAAAAAAAGTAATAACGAATATAATCACGCCTACACTCAAAGCATTGATCCGACCTATCGATTTCATTAAATAATAATAATTAACCTTCTTTATATCTATATGATATCTTTTTATTAACAAAGCCACTTCTGTTGGAACTTTATTTGGATTATATTTCATATTTTTCTTTAACACAAATATTTTGTAGTATACTTCTATAACCAGAAGAGTTAAAAGAAATGATAAAATACTTAACATATATCCTCCTTCAAATAAAAAACGCCCTTAACTTAAGGACGAGATTGTTCGCGGTACCACCTTAATTCATGTATAAAAACATGCAGCTTATTTTCTTTAACGGGAGTCCGATATGTTTGGGCAAAGTCAAGTTCATAGTATTATAAATCTAGTTTTCACCAGCCACTAGCTCTCTTTTTTTTACAATGTCTATTACTACTACTTCGTCACATATATCTAGTATTATATTAAATTGTTGTAATATATTCAAGTAATTTTAAGAATAATTTCATATAATTTTTATTTAACCCTTGCTTTTTCAATTTACGAATAGCAATCCTTTTTTTATTCATTGGAAGAGATCCGAACATAATATTTGAAATTTGCTCTTTTAATGTTGTTTCAATTTGTAAATCCATCAAAATACTGTCAATATCTTCATTGATTACACGTACCGCATCAATTTCAATATCTTGACCCTTACAATTAATTGTTAGTTGTCCTATACTTGGCACTTTTTCTACTTCTACCACGAAATTATTTTCATCTATATAACTTCTAAATGGCGTGTTGCTACTATTAAATTTTACTTCTACATAATCCGTTTTCTTAGTGTTTCTAAATTTTATTTTATAGTCTCTATATTGAGGTACTATTCCACTTTTCCCTTCTAATGAGTTGATTATGACTGTATAATTATTCTTCATATAATTGTATTCGATGTTGGTTTTTAAAAAATAGCCTTCTTTATATAAAGCCGTCACTCCATCGTCTTCATACAATATATAAGAATTACTTTGTCCTGGAAAAATGTGAATCTCAAGTTCACTTGGATTTCCTATGTTATTCACATTACTTTTATTCGATAGAGGAATAATGGAACCCGTTTTTGCAAAAACAGGATAATCTTCTTCTTTAAAGAATGCTACATAACGTCTATTTCCAGAAAATCTTTTTCCTGTTGTAAAATCATACCAGGTTCCATCTGGTACAAAGAATTTATGTATTGTTCTTTTCATAACAGGATCCATCTTTTCTGTAATAGGCGCTACAAAGAGTTGAGAACCAAAAAAATATTGATTCCTACAAACGGTATCGTCATAAACCCATGGATAATTGTAATAGAACGGTTTTATTAATAATTGCAAATTTTTATAATAATTATAGGCTTCCGTATATAAATATGGAATGAATCGGTGTCTTAAATTTAAATACTGAGTAGCAATGGTTTCTGTTTGTACATCCCATCTCCAAGGTTCTCTTTTATAATATTTTCCCCCATTAATATTAAAACGTAAAATTGGAGAAAAAACCCCTAATTGTACGGATCTTATATATAATTCACTATCTTCTATACCACCATAATTTCCACATACATCATGGCTCCACCAAGTTACACCTAGATTCGAAGCGGTTAAATTATAAAAAGGAATATTTTTTAAATTTTCCCAGCTGACGACTGTTTTTCCTGAATACAATACAGGATATCGATGGGAAGCAATTAAACCATTTCTTGCAAGCAACATATTTCTTTTTGAAACATTTCGCCCTGAATCCAAATACTGATAATGATTGATTGACCACAAGGCATTCACATTATGAAATACATCATAATCATTCCATATGAAATCTACTCCAATCGATTCAAGAGGTTGAATAAATAGTTTCAGATAAACATCTATAAATCTTGGATCGTATACATTAAATGGAATGGTGGCTCCTTCTTGTACATTTAAATATTTTATAGCTTCATGATATTTGTCTTCATTAGGGGAAATTCCATTTTTAGGATTGATTTTTAATCCAATTCGAATGTTATTATTGTGTACATAATTAATCATAGCGGAAGGATTCGGTATATAGTTTTTTTCATATGTATAAGATGTGATTTGTTTTAAAAGGGACCAATTACTCAATAGTAATACAGATATAGGAACTCCTTTCCTTTGAAACTGAGTAATTAATCTTTCAATATCTGTAGATGTATAATAAATATCTTTACTCCACCAGTTTCCTAAAGCATATCTGGGAATAAATGCAGGACGCCCCGTAATCAAAAAATAATCTTTCATAGCAAGTTCATAATCGTTATTATACATAAAAACATAAAGATCAATGTTTCCTTGTGGTCTAGTCATAAATGTTCCATCTTGCGCAATTAATAAAGTATTTGAATCATCAATAGATGCAAAACCATCTAAGGAATAAAGTCCTCTTCGATATAAAATTTTATTCGATTCATCAAATGAAATACCACTGGATAGATAATTTCTTATTTCTGGATGTTTATAATACCATTCTCTGGTTGTTTCATTGGGAGAGCCTTGAGAATTTTTTAAAGTGATTTTTAAATTCGATACAGGATTTAATTTTGTCCCTAGAAATTCTTTTCCTTTGGCATATTGCAATATAAAATATTTCGTTGTAATTTCTAAAAACTCATCGTCTTGTTTAACAGTAAAATTTGGTTTTTTCACATTTCTAAGTAATACCATCTGACTAGGATAATCAACAAAAGTATCTGTTGGGCTATATTCTAATCTTATTAATCTTTCTGTAATTACAGTAAAGCGAAAATGAGGTCCTTTTAATATTGCTTCCTCATTTGCAATTGCTTTATCGATATTAAATTCAAATTGATCCCCTAGTTTATACATAATATCACCCATTTTATCCTATATAAATAATACCATAAAAAGTAAACCTTGAAAAGAAAAAAAGAATTCTTTCTTAATACTTTTCAATTAGATAGAATCCTGCACCTTTTTCTTTTCCATTTCTTTTTATTGCTTTTAACATTTTTATTAATTTTTTCGTTTCATAATCTACAATATAATAGTCTGTTTCTTTTTGTATTTGTGTTCCAAAGCCAGCAATTGGTTTTTTTCTACCCTACATTTTTGAAACAAATGCTTAAGTTCTTTAGGAAGTACTAAGCCTAAATCATAAGCAATATCCTCTTGGCCATTATTCTTATATTATGTCTGTTTAAAATCTTTTCTAAACACGCTCGGTACAACAATATTTTTTTGGATTATTTTCTTATGTTTCAACATTCTCTTATTTATCTGTATCTATAAATCGAGCATAATATTCATCAAAGGTTAAATTGTTTTCATACATGTATTTTGCAATATCTTTCCCCACATATCTATAATGCCATGGTTCATATTTAAATCCTGTTACCTCTTCTTTTGTTTTTGGAAAACGAAGGACAAATCCATATTTATAAGCATTTTCTTTCATCCAATTGAATTCCTTCGAATTTTCAAAAATATTGGAATGGGCAGACGCTACATCAAAGGAAAGCCCTGTTTGATGTTCTGAATATCCTGGTTTTGCAGCATATTTTTTTACATAGTTTTCCCCATACAAATTATAATAAGTTTGATAAACTTCATTTTGATCTTTGTAGGAACGATATGCAGAATTAATCAAAATAGAATAACCTTCAGCTGTTGCCGCTTCTTTCATCTCTACATAAGCATTTAAAGCTTCTTTGGTCAAAAATTCCTCTTCCGTTTTATCAAGACAATATTCGCTTGGTATTTTTGTTAGATTCTTTGGCTCGAAATTTTCACTCAGTCCATTGTATTTATTTACAAGCATATCAATACTGTATTTATCTTTTATTTTCGTATCTTTATAATACTCTTTGTCTAAACCGATATTTACATAGGTGACTACATTATCATAGCTTTCTCTTGTTAATTTATAATATGCTAAATAACGATCTATATATTTTGTTTTCGAATAATCAAATTTTAAATAATTACTAATATTTTCGATATAATCTTTTTTAATAAATTCATCGGTTGTGGAGGTTGTCGAATGTGCAATAATTAATGATATTTCCGCTGTATTATATCCTTTATCTAATAATAAATTTATATTTTTAGCAAGATGTTCTTGATTCGTATAAGTTATTTTTGCATATTTATCAATTCTTTTTTTATCAAATTCCTGTTCTTTTACCACCTGATTCATTGTTTTATTTTCCCCAATATTCATAAATTCACTATATACTTTTTTATCTAGAATATTGGATATTGCTTCATGATCATATTTTAATTTTTTTAAATTTGAACTTTTATAAATGCGAATTCCATTTGGAATTAAAATTATGACTAACAAAATAATTAATATTTTAATTAATAACTTACTAAATCCTGTTAATTTTCTTTTTTTTATCTTTTTCATAGCATCACCTATATTACAAAATAATCATATCAAATTTTTGTTTCTTTTTAAAGTATGTTATACTATTTTTGATAAAAAAGTGGTGGAAATATGAAAAATGTTTTTAAATACAGTGATTCAAATAAAAGGTATTATACTTTAGATTATTTTTATAAAAAAAAATTTGGATGTAAAATCGCTAAGGTTAGTCTAAATGCTGGATTTTCTTGTCCTAACAAAGATGGAACAAAAGCATTTGGGGGATGTATTTATTGTTCCAAATTAAATAGTGGAGAATACGCAGGAGATAAAAATAAAAATGTAGTAGAACAGTTTGAAGATATAAAAAAGGTTATGCTGAAAAAATGGCCAAAGGCGAAATTTATTGCTTATTTTCAAGCGGGCAGCAATACATATGCATCCGTAAAAAAACTAAAGAGTTTTTATGAACCGGTTTTGAAAATTAAAAATGTAATAGGTTTATCCTTAGCAACAAGACCTGATTGTATTAGTGATGCTTGTTTACATTATTTAGAGGATTTAAATAAAAGAACTTATTTAACAATTGAGCTAGGATTACAAACTATACATGATTCTACTTCGAAATTAATCAACCGCGCACATACTTTAAAAGAATTTAAAAATATGGTACAAAAATTAAGAGAAAAAAATTTGAATGTTGTCGTTCATATTATTAATGGACTTCCTTATGAAACCAAAGAAATGATGGTTGAAACTATAAAATATTTAAATACTCTTGATATACAAGGTGTTAAAATTCATATGCTTCATATATTAAAGAATACCGCTTTAGAAAAATTATATTTGAAAGAGAAATTTCATGTTTTAGAAAAAAATGAATATGTTGACATTGTTTGTGATCAATTAGAATTATTAAATCCTGAAATTGTGATTCATAGAATTACAGGAGATCCTAAAGTTGAAGATCTGATTGAGCCAAAATGGTTGGTTAAAAAATTTGGTGTTTTGAATGCTATTGATCAGGAAATGGCTCGACGAAATACATTTCAAGGAATTTATTATAAAAAAGCCCAATAGATATCATTGGGCTTTATTTATATATAACCATCCATTGATGGTTATTCTTAGTATATGTATTTTTTTTGATTTTATTCCAAAACTGATGTTGTCCTTTCTTCATTTTCTTTTTTATAAATCATTATTTGCTCTTTAGCATCACAAGTTAGCAATAAAATTTCTTCTAAAGTTGCTTTGTTATTTTTAATCCTTGTTAATAACCATTTTTTATCTTTATGTATTTCCTTTAAATTCTCTTCCATAATTTTTCCATCAATCACTAAATTTGCAACTAACCCTTTATAACTTACCTTTACTTTTAGATCTGAAGGTGTTAAAGGAGCATATTTACTTTTTGGTAAAATGCTAATTTTTCCATTTGGCTCCATCAAAGCATATTCGATTTCTGAAATATCGAAATATCCGTTTGATCTTGCTTGTTCTAAAAAATCATTTACATCATACTTTGCTTTTTTAAGACCTGTTTCAAGTAATTTTCCGTTTTCCATAAGTACAATGGGAACTCCTGTAAGAAATCTTCTCATAATTATACTTTTATTGGTAACAAAAGATACAATAAGAGATATTATTGTATATACAGCCATAACAATAATTCCTTTATAAAATTCCGCTTCTAAATTTACTGCAATTTCAGCGGCTACACTCCCTATTGTAATTCCTAAAACATAATCAAACATATTAAATTGACTTACTTGTTTTTTCCCCATTATTTTAGTAAAAATAAATAAGGCAATTATTGATCCAATTGACTTTATAAAAATAATAAAAGGTTCCATACAATCACCATTATTAGTATGAAACCTTTTTATTAAAATATTCCTACGATTTCTTCGTCGTTATTTAAATAGATATTTTCAAAATTAGGATGTTCTGGTAAACCTGGCATTGTATTGATTGATCCCAAGTATACAGTAATAAAACCAGCACCATTATACAATTTAATATCCGTAACTGTGATTGTAGTATTTTCTGGTTTTCCAAGTTTTTCTTTATCATCTGATATAGAATATTGGGTTTTAGCCACACAAATAGGAAGATGATCTCTATTTATATTTTCTATATAATTTATTTCTTTTAAAGCTTTGTCTGTATATTGGATTTCTTTGGCTCTATATATTTCTGAAGCGATTTTTTGTAACTTTTCTTTGATTGGCAAGCTTACATCATATAGATAATGGAAATCATTTTCTTCGTTTGTCAACTCTACAACTTGTTTAGCTAGATCCAATATTCCCTTTGAGCCTTTTAAATAAGCTTCACTCGTTGAAAATCGTACTTGCTTTTGATTAACAAAATCTTTTACTATAGCTATTTCTTCTTCTAAATCTTGTTCATATTGATTTAAGCATACAATTAAGTTTTTACTAAACTTCTGCATATTTTCCATGTGAACTTCTAAGTTTGAAAGTCCATCCACAAGAAAACCATGTCCGTTATATTTCAAGGCCTTTATTGTTGTAACAAGTACAATTGCATCGACTTTTGCGTTTGCTTTCCTACATTTAATATCAAAAAATTTTTCAGCACCTAAATCAGAGCCAAATCCAGCTTCTGTAATTGTATAATCACTAATAGAAAGCGCTACATTTAAGGACTTAATACTACTACATCCATGCGCAATATTTGCAAAAGGACCTCCGTGAACAAGTACTGGATTATTTTCTAACGTTTGCACTAAATTTGGTTTAAATGCATCTTTCAATATAACCATTAAGGATCCAACAATATTTAATTGTTTCGCATAAATTGGATGATTTGTATATGTATTGCCTATAATTATATTTTCTAGATTCGTTTTTAAATCCTCATAATCTTTACTTAAACATAAAATTGCCATAATTTCACTGGCGGCACTTATCGTAAAATGTTCTTCTCTATTTTCTAATTTAATATTTCTTAAAGCCCGATCATTGATATCCAAACATCGGTGAAACTTTATATTCTTTGGATCAATATTTAATGAATTGCCATGGAAAATATGATTGTCAATGGCGGCACATAGTAAATTATTAGCTGTCGTTATAGCATGAATGTCTCCAGTAAAATGAAGATTTATATCTTCCATAGGAGCAATTTGAGATAATCCCCCTCCTGTTGCTCCTCCTTTAAAACCAAACACTGGTCCTAAAGATGGTTCTCTTAAAGTTGCAATGGCTTGATACCCTAACTTATGTAATCCATCTGCTAATCCTATAGATACTGTCGTTTTTCCTTCTCCATAAGGAGTTGGATTGGTTGCAGTAACTAAAATTAGCTTTGCTTTTCTTCTTTCTTCAATATTTATTAGTTTTGCTTTATATTTTCCATAACACTCTAAATGATCCTCATCCAAATTTAATTTAGAAGCAATATCTTTAATATTCTGCATAGTATATTCTTTTTCAATCTCAATATCCGTCATTTGTATCACCACTATAATTATACTATAAATTTGTATAGAAATAACATACTTCTAAAATAAATTGTAAAACTTTACATTTTATTTATTCACAAGATTTTAATCTTGAATCATTAAAATCCACTTTCAAATTTTGATTATTTTTGCTTTTCTTTGGATCAATTTTAGAAATAGACGATTTGTATTTGTTTTTTGCCTATGCTATTTTAGTCTCGCTAGCAAAAATTATGGAAAGGAGAAAATATGAAAAAATTATACAAATATTTATTATTATTTATTGTTTTAATATTTGGATTTGGAATAAAAGCAAATGCTGCTGTTAAATTTTACGAAGGAGATTTTATTGACGATATCTATATTAAAAAAATAAAAAATGCTTCAACTATTTATCTACAAGCAAGATTTTTACAAAAGAGTGGAGATAATACGGTTGCCTATTGTTTAGACCCATTTGAAATTTTTAGTGCCAATGATTCTTATACAAGTGGAAATAGTTATTCTAAACTTTCAGCATCTGCTCAAGAGAAAATTAAACTTGCTGCCTATTATGGTTATGGTTTTTCAACACATACAGCCAAAAAATGGTATGTAATTACACAAATGATCATTTGGAAATATGCAGATGCAAAAGGAACATATTATTTTACAGATACATTAAATGGAAATAAAATAACAACCTATGATAAAGATATGAGTGCACTTGAATCCATGATGGATCGACATTATACAACTCCTAGTTTTTCGAAAAAAAGCTATACAATGTATCTTGGTGAACAAAAAACATTAAAGGATACTAATTCTGTCTTTGAAACTTATAGCATAGGGGCAGTTAACGGATTGATGATGTCTAGATCTGGCAATAATTTAATCGTTACTGGTAATAAAGTAGGAAATTATCAAATTCATTTAACAAAAAGCAATAAAAGACTCTCAAAAAATCCAGTTTTTTATCTTACAAATGGTGCTCAAAATCTTATGACTGCTGGAGATGTTAATGATATTCAAACAGATTTAAATATTAATGTCCTTGGTGGAAGTTTAAAGCTTGTTAAATATGATGCCGATACTAAAGCTTGTAAACCGAGCGGACAAGCACAACTAAAAGGCACAACATACCATTTATATAAAGAAGATCAGCTTGTTTCTGTTATGGAAATCAATGAGAATTGTGAAGCGAATATAGGAAATTTAGAGTTAGGTGATTATGTATTAAAAGAAGTCAAACCGGGAAAAGGATATTTATTGGATACCCAAGAATATCATTTTACAATTGATAAAGACCATTTACAAATATCCTTACAACTAACAGACAAAGTTATCAAAAGAAAAATTATACTGACAAAATTATATGGTAATAAACAGCTAGAAGATTATAAAGTAGAACCGAATGTTCAATTTGGAATCTATGATCAAAACAATCAATTAACAAATACAGTGACAACAAATAAAAGTGGACAAGCAGAGATAGAACTGCCCTATGGAAGTTATACAATTAAACAATTGACCTCAACGAAAAATTATGAGTATTCGCCAGATATTACAGTCAATATCAATGAATCTAGCGATGAGGAAATTAATTTTGTATTAAAAAATAATATCATAACAACAAAATTAAAGGTATATAAAGTAAACAAAAAAAACAAGCAGCCTATTACATCGAATCCTGCTTCCTTTATGATTAAAGATCTACAAACTGGGAAATATCTTTATCATACCGTCGATCATAAACAAACAAATATTTTTACTACAAACAATGAAGGATACTTTTTAACAACAATAGACATCCCTGCTGGTAAATATGAATTAATTGAAGTAACAGCTCCATATGGATATCTCATTGGTAAAAGTTTAATTTTTGAAATTGATGAAGATAAAAATTTTATTTATGATAGCAATAGCAATAAAATTTTAGAAATATTTTTTGGGGATGATGAAGAAATCAAACAAACAAAAGTGAAAGTTCCTGATACTCAAAATAATTTAAATTCTTATTGTTGGTATGAGTTTCTATTTGATTATTATTTATATGAAAATAAAAAATATTGTTAATTACTTATTTATACTTTTTCTATTTTCTTTACTATTATTTTTTCTATATCAAAGTTGTACGCCTAATCAAGTTAGCATAGATACAAAAAAAGAAAATGTTAAAGATATTTATAACAGAGTGCAAGAAAAAATGCAAGAACAAAAGATGTTGGCTTATCTTGTAATTCCAGATTTAAATATTTATAGACCTCTATATGATATTCAAGATAAAAGAAATACTGTAGAAAAGGAGGTGATGGTTTTAGAAACATCTGATTTTTCAAATGGAAACATCGCATTAGCAGCCCATTCCGGTGATGGATTTAATGCATATTTTAATCCTTTGGATCAATTAGATGATACAATTTGTATATATATTATTTACAAAAATTATATATATACCTATAACTTAATTTGTTCGGAGGAGGTAGATAAAACAGGATATGTTTTTATAAAAACATATCCCTATCCCACCATAAAACTTATTACATGCAAAAAGAACAATACAAAAAAACAATTAGTTTATACTGCCAAACTTTCAAAAAAAGAAAAAATAATATCAAGCAAATCTTGATATTATTTTATTTTATAATTAATTCATCTTTATCTAAATCAATATTAATAGTATCGTTGTATTTTATATCTTCTGAAAGTAACTTTTTAGCTAACAGAGTCTCTAAGGTTCGATTCACTATTCTCTTCAAAGGTCTAGCTCCATAATTTATATCATAACCATTTTCTACTAAATAACTTTTTGCCTGATCTGAAATATTTAATTTGATATTTTTTGGTAAACGTTTTTCTAAATCATGAATAATTTTATCGAGTATATCTCGAATTACTTCTTTAGATAAAGCATTAAAAATTATAATTTCATCAATTCGATTTATAAACTCTGGTCTAAAATAATTTTTTAATTCCTTTTCAACATCTTTCGTATTTCCATCTAAGATATGTTCACTTCCAAGATTCGAAGTCATAATTATAATTGTGTTTTTAAAATCAACTGTTCTTCCATTGGAATCTGTTATACGGCCGTCATCTAATATTTGCAATAATAAATTTAGTACTTCTGGATGGGCTTTTTCAATCTCATCAAATAAAACTATACTATAAGGATTTCTTCTTACAGCTTCTGTTAATTGTCCACCTTCTTCATAACCAACATATCCAGGAGGAGATCCTATTAATCTCGAAACACTAAATTTTTCCATATATTCACTCATATCAATTCTTACCATATGTTTTTCATCATCAAAAAGTTCGTATGCTAAAGATCGCGCCACTTCTGTCTTTCCTACTCCTGTTGGCCCTAAAAAGATAAATGAACCAATTGGTCGATTTGGATCTTTAATTCCACTTCTAGATTTTAAAATTGCCTCACTAACCAATCTTAAAGCTTCTGGTTGTCCCTTTACACGCTTGGCTAAATTCTCTTCTAGATGTAATAACTTTTCTTTTTCACCACTCATTAACTTCGCAATTGGAATATTTGTCCATTTTGAGATAATTGTAGCAATGGATTCATCATCTACAAAATCACTTAATAATTTTTTATTATTTTCTTTTCTTAATTCTTCTAATTCTTTCTCTAATTTTGGAATATCACCATGTTTTAATATAGCCGCTTTTTCTAAATCATATTCATTTTCCGCTTTTTCTAAATTGAATCTTGCTTGTTCCAATTCCTTTTTCTTTTGATTGATATGCTCACTAATATTTTTTTCTGCACCCCAATCTTCTTTTAATTTTTTCTCTTGCTGTTTTAATTCTTCTAAGGATTGATCAATTTCAATCATACGATGCTTTGATATATCATCTTTTTCTTTTTTAATGGCTTGTTTTTCAATTTCTAAGCGCATGATCTTTCTGGTTAAACTATCCAATTCCGTTGGTACAGAATCCATTTGAACTCTTATTGTAGCACAAGCTTCATCCACTAAATCAATCGCCTTATCTGGTAAGTAACGATCTGTTATATAACGATTTGATAAAGTTGCGGCTGCAATTAAAGCTTTATCACTAATTGTTACTCCATGATGAATTTCAAAACGCTCTTTTAGACCTCTTAAAATTGTAATAGTATCCTCAACAGTCGGTTCACTTACCTTGATTTTTTGAAACCTTCTTTCCAATGCGCCATCCTTTTCTATATATTTGCGATATTCATTCAAAGTAGTAGCACCAATAACATGAATTTCCCCTCTTGCAAGCATTGGCTTTAAAATATTTGATGTATCCATAGCTCCTTCCATATTACCGGATCCAACAATTGTATGAATTTCATCTATAAACATGATAATAGAACCTTCACTCTTTTTTATTTCGTTTAAAACTTTTTTTAATCTTTCTTCAAATTCACCTCTATATTTAGCTCCAGCAATTAAACTAGCCATATCAAGTTCCCATACTTTTTTATCTTTTAAGCTGGTAGGCACATCTCCTTTTACAATACGTAAAGCTAAGCCTTCTACTATGGCCGTTTTCCCTACACCAGGTTCCCCAATTAAAACTGGATTGTTTTTCGTTTTACGAGATAAAATTCTAGTTATTGAACGAATTTCTTCATCTCTGCCTATGACAGGATCGATTTTTCCTGATGCAGCATAATCCGTTATATCTCGCCCATATTTTTCTAATACATTTTCTTCTTGTTCATTGTTATACATAGTATCACCCTTTTCTTAATTTATTCATTTACAAGCTATATTATACTCCTTTTTTAGCACTTGTCAATGATGAGTGCTAAAATAATTTAAAAAAATTAATAGTATGAAAATACTACTAATTATTTTTTACGAAATACTTTTGCCTTATCCTGTTTTCTCAATTCATCCATATCTATATGATATTTCTTTTTTAACTGATCTTTTGTCGCATTCAAAATTGGATTTATTTTTCCTTCTATAATATAATCAATCCCTTTTTCTTTCATATATTCTAATAATAACTGATTATCTTTTGGTTTTTTTCGAATTGTACTTGTTGTTATTACCTTTTCCATTTTATACTCTTCAAAGAGTTCTATATTCTCTTGAATATTTTTTTCCGATGAGGAAAAAATCGTTGGGGCTAATAGATGTTTATATTTATCTTTTTTTAAACATTCCATTTCTAATTTTCTTTTTACAGATTCACTATTACTCAACCATAAACTTGAAGTTAATAAATTTTGATATTTTTCTTCTTTCCAATATGGTAATTCCAAGATCGATTTTATCTCAATAGGATTCCTATGCCATATTGCTGGAGTTAATAAAGATTGAAATTTCGGATCATTCCAGCATGGTAATTCTAAGATTGATTTTACATCTGTAGGATTGCTATTCCATATTGTCGGAGTTAATAAAGGTTGAAACTTTGGATTATCCCAGTAAGATACAAATTGAGATTTTTCTTCATCCCAGTATGATAATTCCAAGATCGATTTTATCTTAATAGGATTGCTATGCCATATTGTCGAAGTTAATAAAGGCTGAAACTTTGGATCATTCCAGTATGGTAATTCCAAAATCGATTCTACATCTTCAAGATTGCTATTCCATATGCAAGAAGTTAATAAGGGTTGAAACCTTGGATCATTCCAGTATGGTAATTCCAAGATTGATTTTATATCTGTAGGACTGCTATGCCATATGTTACAAGTTAATAAAGGTTGAAACTTTGGATCATTCCAGTATGGTAATTCCAAAATCGATCCTACATCTTCAAGATTGCTATTCCATATGCAAGAAGTTAATAAAGGTTGAAACTTTGGATCATTCCAGTATGGTAATTCCAAAATCGATTCTACATCTGTAGGATTGCTATTCCATATGCA
>CANQVY010000021.1 GCA_947627405.1 uncultured Bacilli bacterium
CAATAATTGTTCCTCCGGATATATTTACAGTCAGATTTTTTCCAGTAGCTCCTATACCCGTTGGGGCTTGAATCGTTCCTCCTGAAATCGAAATAATAGCACCATCTAAAGATGAAGGACCAATTCCACATTCCGTACCTTCAATCGTACCTCCTTCTATCTTTAGACTAGAATTTGTAGATACCACAATCCCACAAACTCCTTTAACCATTACAGGATCTTGAACTATTAATTCACTCTTATAATTTCCATTACTACTTGAACCAACATAAATAGTCCCTTTTCCAGCAGCATTACTCTCATATTGTCCACTTTCTAATATAACTTTTCCTTTAAATATTAATAAAGCTGCACTATTTCCTGTATTTTCTATTTTTCCATTTCCTTTAATGGTAATTGTACTACTATCATTGATACTTAATATTGCATTGGATGTAGTAGAAGTAATTGAATGTGTATTTAAATCAAGAGTAAACGTGATAGCCGTTTTATCTGCGCTTCTTTGATAGGACTCATTTCCTTGAATGTCGCGGAGTAATTTTATCGTTTGTCCTTCCTGTACATTATCCAAAGCATCTTGTAAATTGGTATAAGTATTCGTCCCTATTTGGGCAATAAAATCTTCTGCATGTACGTTTGTTTTCATAAAAAAACAAATCATTCCTATAAAAAATAAAAATAAAAATTTTTTCATGTTCTTATCTCCTTTTGATTCATTTCTCATTCCTATTTTATCGATTAATCGATTCGAAATTTATCAAAATATGAGACATTTTTTATTTTGTTTTTACATGATTTTTTATTATAATAAAAAAACTGACTTTCGCCAGTTTTTTTTGTGAAAAAATTTAAACTTTTAATACTTAAGGATTTATTTCCGTTTCTTTTGAAGAATTAGCAATTGTTATAGATTCATTTTCTCTATATTTATTGATTCTTTTCATTTATTTTAACAATATATTGCCATCCTGGTTGCCATGATTTTGTTTTTCTCCAATCCTTTTCTAAAGCTTCTTCCCAACTAATCTTTTTCGTTAATACCTCTAAAGCTAATTGTGGAGCTCTATGAGCAACGATTGCAACTGTCTTACCAGGATAATTTAGTTTTATATCTTCTATAAATGCTTTTATTCTTTTTTCAACATCTTTTAAAGACTCCCCATTAGGAAATGGTTTATCAATATGTTCTTCATATACAACCAAATCTTTTGATTTACCATCATAATCACCATAATTACACTCTCTTAATCTATTATCTACTATTTTTTCATAATTAGGCCATGCTAAATCAGAGGAATCAATAGCTCTTTTTAAATCCGATGTAAACATTACATCAAAATTTAAATCTTTAGTCGTTTCTCCTAATCTTATTGCTTGTTCTTTACCTAATTCATTTAATTCAATTTGTTTCCATCCACTACAGTTGCCAGATGCATTATCATAAGTTGTTCCATGAACAAAATATACTATTTTTGTTTCCATATTCTTTTCCCTTCTATATCAATTATAACAAATTTATAATTTTTTTATTACCTATTTTTCCTTTTTTGAGATTGTGCAAATTGATAGGTTCTAAATACGGCGTAAGAAGTTCCTAGGACTAAAGCTTTTCTATTATAGTTTCTATCATCTCATATAAAACTTTATAATTTGTTTTTTTGTGCTTATTTATTGTTTTCCACTACTTTCTATGTTCATTATAATATTTACTTCTACCTAGTCAAGGAAATTTTTATTCTTCTTTCTTCTCTTTTTACACAAAAAAAGAGCCTTTAAAGCCCTATTTCTTTTGATTTTTAAATTCTCTTATTAAAAAGATTATAATACAAATGACTACAATTAAATACATAAATGAAAGCAATAATGCCAAAACATTCCTTGATTCCAAAAATAAATTTAATATTACAATGTAAAATATAATAATTCCAAATATTGCTAATACAATATCTGTATAACTTTCTAAACGAGTTGGAGTTTCATCAAAGAAAGCTTTTATTGTCATAATAATTCGATTTAAGCAAAAAACGATCATTAAAAATAAACCAACAATTTTTAAAGTTCCTTCTGTTGTAAAAATTAAAAAATTAAAGATCCCTAAAAAGAATAAATAAACAAATAATAAAATTATATTTTTTACAAAATTTTTCATCACACACACCTCTATTCTATTTAGATTATAATATAAAGAATAAGTATAGTCAATTATAATTTGCAAACGATAATTTCATTATTTTCTTTTTCTTTTCCTAAAGCTGTACCTAAAACAATGATTATGGTATCTTTTTCTTTTACTAAAGAAGAATGTAAAGCAATTTCTTTTGCTAAAGTGATTAATTCTTCGGTAGTTTTTTTTACGTCGGCTTTATATGGAGTTACTCCCCATCTTAAATTGGCTTGTCTTAGTCCTACTTCATCAACTACGGCTGCTAGAATTGGACACCCTGGTTTAAAGTCTGAAATTAAATTTGCTGTATTTGAGGAATATGTAACAACAACGATTGCTTTAGCATCTAAATAGGTAGCAGAGGTACAAGCTGCAAAACAAGTAGCATTTAAAATATTTTTTGAAAGAGATGTTCCATTATTTTGTATATCAATATGGTAATCTAAATTATCATCAATTTCTTCAACAATTTCATTCATGATTTTACAAGCTTCAATAGGAAATTTTCCCATGGCGGTTTCAGCGGATAACATAACTGCTCCCGTTTTATCATAAACCGCATTGGCTACATCACTCACTTCTGCTCGAGTAGGTACACTAGAAGTAATCATCGATTCTAGCATTTGAGTCGCTGTTACTACGATCTTTCCACATTTATTACATTTAGCAATCATTTCTTTTTGTAATCTAGGAATTTCTTTAAAAGACGTTTCTACTCCTAAATCTCCTCTAGCAACCATAATTCCATCACTTACTTCAATAATGTCATCCAAATGATTGATCCCCTCATAATTTTCAATTTTACTAATAATTTTAATTTTTTGACCGCCATTTTCATCTAATAATTTACGAACGCTAAGTACATCATCTTTATTTCTTACAAAACTAATCGCTACATAATCAATTTGTTCTTGAATTCCAAACAATAGATCTTCTTTATCTTTTTTTGAAATATATTCCATAGGAATTGATAAATTGGGTATAGCAATACTTTTATTATTTGAGATCACACCACCATAGATTACTTTACACACAATATCTTTATCTTTTATAGCAATAACTTCCAATGTTACTTTTCCATCGTCAATTAACAATCGGTTTCCTATTTTTACGTATTTATATAAATCTGGATAATTGGTACTTGCTCGACTCATATCTCCTAAAGCTTCCTTGGTATCTAATATATAAATCTCATTATCTTGTAACGTAATTTCATTTTCTAAAAATTGTTTTAATCGAATCTCTGGCCCTTTTGTATCCAATAATAAAGGAATTGGCAAATCAACAATTTTTCTTGCTTCTTTAAAGTTATCAATGAGTTTTTTAAGAGATTCAAAAGTTCCATGAGAAAAATTGATTCTAGCACAATCCATTCCATTTAATATTAAACTTTTTATTTTTTCAACACTATCTACTGCAGGTCCTAAAGTACATATAATTTTAGTTTTTCTCATAATGATTCTCCTATATCTTTTTTTAATCTTTTTTTATATTCTTCTACACCTGGTTGATCAAATGGATTTACTTCTAATAGATAAGCTCCCACTGCCGCAGCTATCATGAAAAAATAAGCAAGTCTTGCTAGATTATAATAGGAAAGTGTATCTAAAGTAATTAAATTGGTATTTACTCCTCCTTGTTTATGCGCCAAAGCTACATTATCAACAGCTAAGGAATTAATTTCATCTAAGGAAAGATTGTACTTTTCTATTTGTATTTTTGTTGTCTTCTTTATTTTTATATTTGTTTCAAATAAAATTTTTGTTCCCTCTTGATAATATTGTCCTAAGGAATGTAAATCCCTAGTATTTAACATACTTATCGGTAAAATTCCTTTTTTGTTTTTGCCCTGTGTCTCTCCAAAGAGTTGTTTTAACCATTCTGTAAATGGAAGTAATTTTTCTTCATATACTCCAAATGATTCGATCCATTTTCCTTTTTTATACCAAAGATCACGACTTATTGCATATTCATAGGCTAAAGAAATGTCTTTTTTTCCATCTTTTACTCCTCTGAGTATTTCTTTAATATCAATTCCAGATACGGCCATTGGTAAAAGACCTACTGAAGTAAAAACAGAATATCTTCCTCCAATATTTTTAGGAATTACATACGTCTTAAAATTCATTTTTTCTGCATAATCCATCAATGAACTTTTCTTATCCGTTGTAATAATCACTTTCTTACTGATATCTTTATACTTTTTCTTTAAAAACCGAATCACTTGATTGTAAATAATATTTGATTCTAAAGTACTCCCACTTTTGGAAATAAAGTTTACGATAACTTCTTTATCTTTTAAATATTCCATTAGATCATTTAAATAAAGTGATGATAAAGAATAACCTGCAAATAAAATTTCACAATTTTGCTTTTTAAAGTAGGGTTTAAAAGCTTCTATAAAACTATAAGCTCCCAAATAAGAACCGCCAATTCCTATCACTAAAAATACATCGGCATTTTCTTGAATGGTTTTTGCTGTAGAAAGAATATCTTCGATTTCTTCTTTTTGAATTGTACTTTTTATATCTAACCAATCAAGCATGATCTCTTTTTTATTCATAATTTTTTGAATTTGTTTTATTTTTTGTTCATATTCCTGATTTTCTTGTTTCATTTTATCTGTGTATGTATAAAAATCATATTTAATCATAAATTATCTTACTCCTTCACGCATACTTCGATTTGATGTGTTTTTTGATCATCAATCAATTCTATTTCTTTTTTCTTTACATTATCAATTTTTATAGAATTTATTTTCCCTTTTTTTACTAGAATATGGTAAATTGTACTTTTATACATATAAGTGATCTCATATTCTTTAAAAGAATTTTTCGGATTGATTTCTAAATGGTTCCCTCTTAATTGGAAACCTAAAATTTGTGTTAATCCTACATTATAAAACCATCCACTACTACCTGTATACCAACTCCAACCACCTCTAGCTTTTTTATCTTTATTGCTATAGATATCAGCAGAAATTACATAAGGTTCAATTTTATAAATATCCGCTTCCTGCATTGTTTTTGTTCTTTCAATTGGATTGATCATTTGATAATATTCATAAGCTTTTTCATATTGTCCTGCTTTTAATAAAGCCATAATATACCATGCTGTTGCGTGTGTATATTGTCCCCCATTTTCGCGAATTCCTTCTGAATAGCTAGCAATATAACCTGGATTTTCGTTTTTTCCAGTAAATGGTGGTGTTAATAATTTAATTATCTTTAACTTTTCATCCACTAAGTTCTTTTCCACCGCATCAATAACAGAATCTGTCTTTTCTTTGGCAATTCCTGTAAGTATAGCAAAAGCTTGTGAAATTAAATCAATTTTACATTCTTTATTTTTCTTAGAACCTAATTTGTTTCCATTATCGAAAAAAGCTCTTAAATAATATCCATCTTCGTAGCAATTCTGTAAAGCCTTTTCTAGGGTTTTAACTTCTTCTTGATAAGATTTTGTGTTAATATTTAGATCATAGTTTTTACAAATTTCTATAAACTTCTGAAGATTATCATATAAGAAAAATCCTAACCATACGCTACTGCCTTTTCCTTTTATTCCTACTTTGTTCATTCCATCATTCCAATCTCCACCACCGATTAAAGGTAGATCATTGGTTGCTAAATTTTCTAAAGCATAGTCAATGGTTCTCTTTAAATGCTCAAATAAAGATTTTGTATAAATGGTATCGGTATATTGCATACCACTTTCTTCTTCTCCATCTTCTAATTCTCTGGCTGTAACAAAAGGAACTTGTTCTTCTAAAATACTATAGTCTTCTGTAATTTTTAAATATTCACTTGTAGCATATACCAACCATAAATAGTCATCTTTATATCTACTTCTAAGTCCAAAGTGATTGATATCATGCCACCAATGTAATACATCTCCTTTTTCAAATTGATGAGCAGCATTCATTAAAATTTGTTTTTTTGTTTTATCTGGGTATACACTACACAAATTCATAGCGTCTTGTAATTGATCGCGATAACCAAAAGCTCCTCCTACTTGATAAAAACCAGCTTTGGCTTGTAATCTTGCGTGTAATGTTTGATATAAATACCAATAATTTAACATGTAGTCAAAACTTTCATCTGGTGTTTTTACTTGAATCTTTGTGATTTGTTGATCCCAGTATTGTAAAACTTTATTGATTTCTTTGTTAACCACATTTAAATTGCTATATTTGGTTGCTAAATAATCTACCATTTCCATGCCTTGTGTACATCCAATTGCAAAAGAACATTCATACGTTTTTTCGGCTTCTAATACAAGATTTGTAGCTATGCTTTTACGCATTACTTGTTTCTTGTCAAAATGATCAATTTTTTCACTACATGTTAAAAAAACCGTTTTATCTGAAAAATTTGGATCATAAACATTACGCATATACATATATTTGCCATTGTCTTCACAAAGTATATAGCGATTCGTCTTCTCACTCATACTTCCTAAGGTTGGATTTAAGAAGAGTTCTACATTGAGTTTTAAACTTTTAGAAGTATTGTTTTTTATCTTTAATCTATAAATTTTAATATTTTCATCTTTTCCTACCACAATTGTAGAATTCATAACATACTCTTTGGTATTCATTAGATATTCAATATATCCAAGTCCATATTTAACTAAAGATGGATTTACATACTTGTGATTTATCATAATTCCTTCGGTTCGATCATTTACTACAATATCATTAGTCCAAGTAGAAATTTTATACATTTGAGAATTGTATGCATAGCTAAATCCACACATATTATTTGTCATAATCGTTCCAAAATGATCATTTGATAAAACATGTGTCCAAGGAGTTTTCGTATCCCCACGAATAATAACATATTCTTTTCCTTGTTTACTAAAACCACCATATCCATTGTAGTACTTTAATTTTTTACAATCAAAGCTACTTGGAAATGTTATTTCATAATTCTTTTTTTCTTCAGGAGCAATACTACTTTTTTTACTAATTTCTAATACAGATTCTTCAAGAGACTTATTAATAGCTGTATCAAATTTTAATCGGGCTGTCATCATCAAAAGTATTTCTTCTTGTGGAGATACTTCCTTTTGATTTAAAACATATACATTCCCTAAAACTTCATCAATTGCGTATAATGTTCTCATTTTATAAAGTTCTAATTCAATCTCTTTCTGGATTACTTTACTATACACATCATTTTCACTATTAATAATTACTAAATCGATAAAAATGGATCTATTTTTAAAGTAAAGATAAGCTTTTAATATCTCTCTTATAAATCCTAAAGAAGATATATCTTGAATATTTACTAATACAATAGGTAAATCTCCTGAAATACCAAATTTCCATAAATGTGTTTGATTTAAACAATTCTTTTTTAACAATTGAATTCGTTCATTATTAATAAATATTTTTGAGGTTTGATAAATATAATTTAACATTATATTATACGTACGCATTTCATAACCTTCCAGTCCTAATAATTTTGTATTTTCATTATTGGCCATTGTAGCATACGTAAAGGCTTCCTCTAATTCATGAGGTTCATTATATGATTTTAAAATTTGATCCACTTCTTCTTTGCTTCTAGCATATCCTGCGATATAGTAAACTTCTTGTTTTTCTCCAGGTTGTATTCTTAAACTTTGACGGATGGCCATAATTGGATCTATATTGGTTCCCACTGTATTTGTAAATTTTGTAAATAAACTACCTGGATGAGAAGGATCATTGCCTCTTTGAATAAATTCTTCTCGTTCTGAAGAAAAGGTCGATGAAGTCTTATTATTGAAATTTAGTAATCTTCCAAAACAATATCTTTTTGTAAAATCTTCTCGATGAGTACGCCACATTACCAAAGCATCATTTTCTTCATCAATCCAGCTTTTTATAAATAGATTTTGAAAAGTTCGATGATTGATATCTTCTATATTTTTATTAAGTATGATTTCATTATAAGAAGTGATCTCTAATTCTTTTATTTCTTTACTATTATTGATAAAAGTATATTTTCGAATCTCTGCGTTATGTTTTTTTGTCACAATAATTTCACTTTTTGTAACAAAATGATCATCTTCACGAATAAATTTAACTCGATCTGTTGCAAAAACGACTTCATATTTATCTGGAGTTTTATATACTGGAGCATAAGTATTTGACCAAATTTTGTTTGTCTTTAAATCCCGAATATATAAATAAGTTCCATAATCTTGATTGGTAATTTTTCGATATCGGTTGATTTGAATATCTTTATAACGAGAAAAACCATTCCCTCGATCATTGATTATAACTGTATATTTATTATTCGATAAGACCGAAAATTCTTTTGTATCACTTAAAGAAGAGAAAACTCTACAATCATTCGCTACCATTTCTCTTTCAAAATTATATTTTTTATAGGCATTCATATGCATATCAATTGGAGTGTTTACCCCTAGTTTTTCTTTTAATAATATAGAATAAGCATTGATATTGATATCACTATGAAAATAATTTTTAATAGTATTTTCTTTTAAATAATTGGTTAATGAGGCAAGAATCATCCCTTGATGATGAGCAAAAAAAGCATAAACATTTTCTTTAGCATCATAATCATATGATTCATATAAGCCATATTCTCCATACATCTGCATGGCTTTGAATTTTTTTATGTTTTCATATACACTATCTGAAAACAATTCAACAGCCATTATCGAACTATATGGTGAAATAACGATTTTATTATCCATATCCTTTTGAATTTTTAAATAAGGCGTTGAAAAATATCTGTATTTATAATTCATATTTTCATCTTTTTGAGCATAAGCGGATTCACTAATTCCCCATGGTAATTTTTTATCAATCTTTAAAGCATATTCTTTTTGGCAATAATATGCGAAATAATAACTTTCATCCAATAAAGTGTTTTTATAATTTTTCATAAAAATAAACGGCATGTAATATTCAAAAGAAGTTCCTGACCAAGATAATAGACCCTTATGCTTTTTATATTTGGTTTGTGTTTTATCAAGCGATAACCAATGTTTAATGGGTACTTGTTTTAAAGCTATCGCTACAAATCCTAATAAACGAGATTCACTTGCAAATTTATTATAATGGTAAGGACTTAATTTTCCTTCTTTTGTATCATAAACAATACTAAATACATTCTTATCGGTATATAACATTTTAAAATTTGTATTTGCAATCAATTGAGAAACTATCAAATATAAATTTTTTTGCTGGTGCTTTTTTAAAAATTCTTTTACTACAAGTAAACACGCTACAAAATTTCCACTATCTACAGAAGAAATTACTTTAGGTTCTTTCACTTCTAATGTTTTAATATCATACCAATTGTATAAATGACCTTCTACTTTTTCTAATTTTACAATTGTTTTGAGCACTTTTTCTAATAAATTGATTGCTTTTTGTAAAGTAATAAATCCAAGTTCAAAGGCTGAAACAATCGATGTTAGGGAAAAACCAATGTTTGTTGGTGAAGTCTTCGTGTCTACTTTTTCTTCTCGATTTAATTGATAATTATCAGGAATAAGATAATTGTATTCTTTTGTTAAAAATTGATCAAAGTAAGACCATGTACTTTTTGCTAGAGCGTTGAATTCTTTTATTTTCTTATCTTCATATATTGCTATAGATTTTTTTTCTTTACTTACAAAATAAAGCACAAAAGGAGCAAGCAAAAAAGCAAAAGCAAATAAAGAAGAAAGAGGTAAAAATTGTGGTTCAACTAAGGCTGCAATTATTATGAGAAAAAAAGCAAAAACATAGTTCACACTAAACTTTTTAAAATAATCTATTAATCGATTTTTAGCATTTTTTTCAGCTTCCTCAGCGGTTAACCAACTTAATAAATTTCTCTTGCTTATAAACATTCGATAAATGGAAGTAAAAAATGCTTTAATATATAAATAACATGTATAAGGTATAGTTATAAAAGAGATAAAAAATCGAATCAGAATTGCTTTTTTTCCATACACAATCGTTTCATGATGTTTATATTTTGGATTAATTTTTATATTGATTTTCCAATGAATTTTATTTAGTAAATTTAAAAGAATAGGAAGAAGTAAGGTTATAAGAATAAATACCATTGTTTTATAAGGATGAATCGATACAAATACATTTAATAATAAGAGCAAAGCAATGGATGGATAAAAAAACATTCTTCTTATATTATCAAAAATTCGAAATTTTCCTATGGAATCGATTGGATTTTTATGATATACATTTCCTATTTTTATTTTTGACTTTAGATATCCTAAAATTTGTGTATCCCCTCTGGCCCAACGAGCTTGTCTAGTTGTATCTACTTGATAACTAGCTGGAAAATCATCTATCAATTCAATATCTGATGCTAAAGCGCATCTTAAAAAAATTCCCTCAATTAAATCATGAGATAAAATTAAATTCTCAGGAAATAAATTACTCAAAATTGTATCAAAAACTTCTAAATTGTATATTCCCTTCCCTACAAAATTTCCTTCTTGAAAAAAATCTTGATAAAAATCACTAATCGTAGAATTGTAAACACTAAATCCACCCACTCCAGCAAAAATTTGAGAATAAATCGATTTATTCGTTGATTCAATATCCATACTTATCCTAGGTTGCATCATAGCATATCCTTGAATAATTTTGGTTTTTTCCTCATTATATACCGGTTGATTTAAGGGATGATCCATAGCACCGATTAAATTTAAGGCTGTATTTAATACCAAATCGGTATCGGTATCCAATGTAATCACATATTTGATTTTTTCAGGCAAATCTGAAATGGTTTCTATTTTAAAATATTTTTCTTTTTGCTCCTTTGTATATTGTTTTAATAATAATTTATTTAAATCGATAAGAGCACCTCTTTTTCTCTCATAACCTAAATAAGAATTCATAGATTTATTATAAAAACGATTGCGATATACGAAATAAAAAATATTTTTTTGATATTTTTTATTCAGTTTTTGACAAATTTCTAAACCATAATGACTGATTTCTTCATCAAAAGAAGTTTTTTCCATTTTTTCTTCACTAGCATCAACAAGTAAAGAAAAATACAAATGTTCACTATTATTGATTAAATAAAACTGTTCTAATTTATTAAACATTTTATCCATTTTTTCTTTGGTTTTTACAAGCGTTGGAATCACTACCATCGTTGCTGCTGAACTTGGTAAATTTTCTAAATAATTCATTTTAGGAAGAGAAACGGGTTTATAAAATAAAGTTAATATTTTATTTATACATTTAATTACGATATCGCTACAAGGAAGAAGCAATAATAGAAAACCAAGTAAATGATTTTTAAATAACCATACCGTAAGAAACGTATTTAATCCGATTGTTCCTATCCCTATACTAATTAAATACATCCATCTTCTTGGTTTTATTTTTTTGTTTTTAAAAAGATAATTACCAATATGTGTTTTGGTTTTTAAAGATTCTGTAATCAATCGATTTACATAAGTATATTCATCTACAAAGGATTCTTCCTTATTTTTCGTGATTGCTTCACGATACAAATTTTTTGTATCTTCAGTCATATTTTTATATATTTCATCAAAATTCAATTGTTTTTCTGTAAAAGAAACCTTTTCATATAAAGAATGACCATTTAATTCTAAAACCGTTTTTATCGATTGAAAAATATGAGCTGTAATAATATTATTTTCTACTTCCTTTTTATGCTCTTTTTCAATAATTTCTTTCATATCAATATGATTTTGCTTTAAAAATTCATTTAATGGAATAAACCCATTATTAGAAATTGAACCAAGTTCTTGTAACTTTTCATTTAAATGGTAAATGCAAAAAGATTTTTTTAAAAGTTTATCATTTAATTTAATGTAATGATTTATATCTATATTTTCTCTAGATTGATAATGTTTTTTTCTAATTTTTTCAATTATACGATCAACTTGTTTTCTTTCACGCAATTTTTTGTTTTCTTGTTCAATAATACTTTCTAATTTTTTAAAAAACAGAAAAAACAATTGATAAGGAATGCTATCAATTTCACCATAACTAAAATAATGATCATAATTTTGTTGATATCTATTGATTTCCTTTTGTAATGTATTTACATCTACTAAATAATTATATCTCTTTATGATTTTCCTAAGCATCTTTTCTATTCTAGGAAGTTGATCTTCACATTTTTTGAAATTCTTATCTTTTTTTAAAGAGTTTAATTGTACATAGACTTCTCTTAATAAATAATAATTATCAATAAACCATTCATTTGTAGGACCAACAAAATATTTCTTTTTAGTAAGTTCTACTAATTTTTCATAATATTTTGTAATTTTCTTATAATTACTTTTTAATCGTCTCTTCCCAACCATAGTTTTCCTCCTAGTTTCTTATACATTAACATTATAGCATCTTCTTATTTTTTTTACTATATACCAAAACAAAAAAGCATATTATTTTAATAAAAATTTTGTTAATTTTTGCTATTGAAAAAGCTAACATTGCATTTACAACTGTAGCTTTCGTATTTTTATATTAAAATAAAGTTATATTTTTAAATCATTTCTTTTACCTTTTAAATTTCAACATTTGTTATCCCATAAATTGAATTTATAGAATCGCAAAAAATGTGAAATAAAAAAATTTAAAAAAAATAAATATGCTTACATCTATGCATATTTATTTTTTTTCCAATAAGGATTTAATCCTCTTTTTGTTTTTCTCATGATAACCTTCTATAATTGTACATCCTTTTAAATTGGTATCCAACAAACTTTTACGAAATACTGTCTGAGGATTTATTCTTGCTCCGGTACCTTCCAAATTGGCTCCACTAATTAAAACATCATCAAAAGTAGCACCTTTTAAATTTAAACTTTTTAAATTGGTATATGCTAAATTTTTATTTTTTACTGTTTGTGGATTTATTCTTGCTCCGGTATCTTCTAGATTGGCTCCCCAAATTGTAGCATCAGAAAAATTAGCATCCCCTAAATCTAAACCTTTTAAATTAGTTCCTGCTAAATCTTTACAAAATACCGTTTGCGGATTTATTCTTGCTCCCGTACCTTCTAGATTGGCTCCACAAATTGCAACATCAGTAAAATCAGCATTCCTTAAATCTAAACCTTTTAAATTGGTACCTATTAAAGTTTGATTCTTTACTGTTTGTGGATCTATCTTGGCTCCTGTACCCTCTAGATTGGCTCCACTAATTGCAACACAAAAAAAATCTGTATCTCTTAAATCTAAACCTTTTAAATTGGTTCCTATTAAATCTTCATTCCATACCATTTGAGGATTTATCTTGGCTCCTGTTCCTTCTAGATTGGCTTTCCTAATTGTAACACCTTTAAAATCAGCACTTCTTAAATCTAGGCCTTTTAAATTGGTACCTGTTAAATCTTTAGCCCATATTGTTTGTGGATTTATTCTTGCTCCTGTATCTTCTAGATTGGCTCTCACAATTGTAACACCAGTAAAATCAGCATCTTTTAAATCTAAGCCTTTTAAATTGGTTCCTATTAAATTTTTATCCATTACCGTTTTTGGATCTATCTTAGCATTTGTTTCACTTAAATCAAGACCCTTTATATCTATCCCTTTAAAATCAATTTTACTTAAATCTATATATTTTAAATATTGTTCCATTTCTCTAATATCATAAGATATCAATTGTTGTAATAATTGATTATTTAATTTCAATCTTTCTTTTATTTT
>CANQVY010000022.1 GCA_947627405.1 uncultured Bacilli bacterium
TTAGTCCAAATCCAAGTAGGCCATCCAATTTTCCCACGACATATAACATAATTTTCTTCATCACTATATAAAACAACAGATTCACATTTTAGATTTTGAGTTATAAGAAAAAATTTATATTTATCTTTTTGAAATTCTTTTGAATAAAAGATTTTATTATTTACATCAATTTTTTTCATTTAATTAGAACTCCTCCAAATACTTTATAAACATTATATCATGATTTTAACATGTGTATTTTAAAAATTTCTTTATCTTGGTAATTTTTATTTTTTTAGATAATATTTTGTCTATGACAAAATTATTAACCCCCTAGGTATTTTGACAAGTCTATCAAAATAACCGAAGGGGCTATCTTTTTATATAAATATTCGAAAAAGTTCGAATAGAAACGTCAATGGTGCGGGAGATGGGAGTTGAACCCACACGATTTTCATCAAAGGTGTTTGAGACCTTCGCGTCTACCATTCCGCCACTCCCGCATGTATTTAAATTATAACATTAATATATAAAAAAAGAAAGCTATTTTTCTTCCTTTTCTTGATATTTTGATAAATATAGGTCAATTTCTTCTTCATTTTTACCTTTTATAATTACATCTTTTATTTCTGGTAACTCGTCTATTGTAGAAAGTCCAAAATAATCTAAAAATTCTTTTGTTGTTTGATAAAGAATTGGTCTACCTGGTAATTCGCTTTTTCCTACTTCTTTTACTAATCCTTTTGCAACAAGTTTTCTAATCATTTGTCCTGAATAAACCCCTCGAATTTCATCAACTTGCCCTCGCGTGATAGGAGCATTATAAGCTATAATGGCAAGTGTTTCAAGGGCTGATTGACTTAACATGTTCGTACTTGGAGTTTCAACTAATTTTTTATAATATTCTTTATGTTCTTTTTTGGTGGTTAATTTAAAACTATCTCCTAAAAATCGTATTTGAATCCCTCTATTTTCTTTGGAATAATTTTCTCTTAATGTCGTTAATGCAACTTTTAATTCATTTTCTTCTATTCCAGTAATTTCTTTTAATTGTTCTAAAGTTAATCCTTCGTCCCCTACAACAAATAATAATCCTTCTATTATAGCTTCTACATTCATTCTATTACCTCACATATTATATTATCAAAATTATTTTCTTGTTTTATAAGTAGCTCTCTTTTTTTTGCCATTTCAAGAATTGCTAAAAAAGTAACTACAATATATTCTCTTGTTATTTCCTCAAAAAGTTCAAAGAAATTTACTTTCTTTTTAATTTTTAATATATTTTTTATAGAACTTCTTCTTTCTTCTACAGATATTTCTCTAGTGGTTACATTTGTTTTTAGTGGCTTATCCAATTCTTTTCTTTCTAAAAATTTTTTAAATGCTTCCATTAAATCTTTTAATGATAAATCGCTGTTAACTACTGTATCATTATCTTGAAATTCTCTTAAACTTTCTGGTAGTTTTGTATGAATATCTTTTCTTTTTGTTTCTAATTCTTTAAATTCTTTTGTTAAATCTTTATACTTTTGATATTCAACTAATCGATTAATTAAAGCTTCTCTTGGATCAATTTCTTCCTCTTCGTTTTCTTCTGTTTGACTATTTGGTAACAATAACTTAGACTTTAATTCGATTAATTCTGATGCCATAACTAAATAACTACTTGCAATATCCAAATTCATTTCTTTCATGGCATGGATATAATCTAAATATTGCTCAACGATTTCTTCTATTTTAATGTCCCATATTTCTACTTTTGATTCTTTAATTAAATGTAATAGTAAATCTAAAGGGCCTTCAAATTCATTGATTTTTACTTTATATTCCATATTTAACACCATATTTATTGTATCAAATTATTAAAATAAAGTCTATATTATGAAAAAAAGGAAAAATTATTTTTTCCTTATTACTTCATCAAGATCAATTCTTTTATCTTTCATATCTTGAATTTCCCTTGTAATATCTCTTAGTGGCATTTGCTCATAAGATGAAAAATCTTTTTTTCTTATAAGTTCATCATTTTCTATGTAATAATGTGCTCCTGTAGTTAAACTAAATGGATTTTTTACAAAACGATCTTTCATTATCGTTCTACATAATTCTATACCACATGTCTTTGCTTTTAAAAATAAATGCTTACAGTTATCTAGATAAAGTTGTGTTACCTTGGTTTTAGGATGATCTTGTATTTTTTTATAAATTTGAGATCGTTTTATATTTAATTTCATATTCTTATATAAAGCCTCTAAATTAATGACAAACCAATTATCTTTTTTGATATTACTTATTCTAGCATTAGTAAAATCGTAAATATATTCTTTGCCATTTATTTCAATGGAATTTAATCCATGGTCTTCTTTCTCTGAATAAAGCATTTTTGTTTTTATATTTAGTTGAGGATGGTTTAAAATTAGATAAGATAATTCTGAAAATGCAGAGCAAACACCTTTTCTGTTTTTTAATAAATAATAAGCATAATGTGAATCCATAGAAAGAGTATCCCTTTTATTTTTCCATTTCATCAATCGATGATTTTGCCATTTTGACAGTTTCGTTCTTCTTTCATATTTAGCAATCTTTTTATCAAGAGATTTTTCTGCTTTCACATGTTTTTTATCATAGGAAAAATAATCATGATAAAATTGGTCTAATAAAAAAACTGTTTGAATATCAGAATTAGCATTTTTATTTATGGCATTGACTAAATTATCAATTTGATTTAAAAAAACGTCTATAGGATATTCTTTCTTTTCTTTTACATTATAAATACGATTGGTATCAAAATAATTGAGTTTATGTCGATCTTCTTTATCTACTTCATATATGTTATAACAATCGACTGGATTATGAATTATCACTTTTTCATCGGCAATTTTTGCTAGTTCCTTTAAAGAGTATATAGAGGAAAAATTTGCACTAATCTGTATAGATAGCCCTGAGTTTTGTTCATTTAAGTACTCTACAATTTTTTGATACTGCGATGTATTACTTAATATAAACTGTAAATCTTTCATATTTGGATAATTTTTTATTACTTTGTCAAAAAGTAAAGAAATACTTTCTTTTTCATTTAAAAATACAATTAAACTTTTATCATTATAAACTTGATTACTGTTTAATAGTTCATAAGACGCTATATATTTTATTTCATTATTCATATCCAACACCTATGTTTATTATACAGGAATTGATAAATTTATACAAATTATTCTTATATACTTTTCATTTATTGTTTGCTATAATTGTTGTATGAAGAGATTTAATATGATTGATGAAAAATTTATGTGTGATCATTGTAAAAAAGAAGTATTGCCTCTTGGATATACAGCAAGGGATCATTGTCCATATTGTTTATATTCAAAACACGTAGATAACTTGCCAGGAGATCGAGGTAATTCTTGTCATGGTCTATTAATTCCTATTGGTATTGAAAAATATAAGGATACTTTTAAAATTATATATAAATGTAATACATGTAAAAAAGAGCATAAGAATATAATGGCCAATGATGATAATATGGATAAAATAATAGAACTATCTAATATTGAAAGATAGTTCTATTATTATTATAAAAAAAGAACAATTAGTCCTTTGGCTTAAAAAATAACGAAAAGATAAAGGTAAAGATAATGGCTGCGGTAATCCCTGATGCAGTTAAATTAAACATACCTGTTAGTAATCCAATAAATCCATATCGCTCTGCCTGAGCAAGAGCTCCGTGGATAAGTAAGTGTCCAAAACTAGTAATTGGTACCATGGCACCGCCACCTACGACTGTTACAATTTTATCGTAAATATTAAAGATATCTAAGAAGGCTCCAATACATACAAATATACTGGTTATATGTCCTGCGGTAAGTTTTGTATTGTCTAAAATAATTTGCCCAATTAAACATACAGCTCCTGCGAATAAAAATGAATATAAGTAAATCATTTGACCATCTCCAAACTAACAGCATGAGCTGTTGATAAAATGTTTTGTTTTTGATATACAAGGGTTGGGGAAAATAAAGCCCCTGTTGCAACAATCAATACTCTTTTTAAATTCCCTTCTTGAATTTTTTTAAAAATATAACTATAGTTTACTAAGGCACTACATACTGGTCCAGATCCACCTGCCATCACTTCTTTTTGCTCATTTAAATTATAAAGCATCGTACCACAGTCATCATAATTTTTACTAATATCTAGGTTATATTCTTGATGCATATAATCAATTAATATTTCTTTACCATACATTCCTAAATCACCTGTTAAAATTAAATCATAGTAATCAGGAGTTCTATTTGTATCCTTTAAATGTCTATAGATCGTATCTGCAGCCGCTGGAGCCATGACTGCTCCCATATTAAATGGATCCGTGATTCCCATATCCGTAATCTTACCAATCGTTGCACTTTCAACTTTTATTTTACTCTTATCATCGGACACTAATACACTTGCTCCTCCTGTTGAGGTAAATGTTGCAGTCTTTGGTTTAGGTGCTCCATATTCTGTTGGATTTCTAAATTGTTTTTCTGAAGACATATTGTGAGAGCTTACTGAAGTAATACATTTTTTGACTTGTTTAGCTTCTATAAAATTAGAAGCTATAATCATTCCTTCTACACTAGTAGAACAAGCACCATAGATTCCTAAAAAAGGTAAATTATATTTTTGCAGTCCATAACTAGAAGAAGTAATTTGATTTAATAAATCTCCTGCGATTAATAAATCAATATTTTCTTTCGTCATATCTGCTTTTTTTAATAATATATCTACACTTTCTTCTAATAGTTTTGATTCTGCTTGTTCCCAAGTTTTTGCTCCATTGTATAAATCATTATAACTTTTATCAAAAAAGCTACTTAATGGTCCTTTTTTTTCGTAAGGTCCAGCAACTGTTGCCATATTATTAATATATACATTATTATATTTAAAAGTCATAGTTAACCTCCCATAATTATAAATCGTATCATTCCAAATATCCATGCGGATACAACTCCATATAAAATTACAGATCCTGCAAGTTTAAAAATGTTACTCCCCAATCCAAAAATTGGTCCTTCTGTTTTATATTCAATGCCAGCGCTGGTCATTGAATGAGCAAATCCAGTAATTGGTATAATTAAACCACACTTGCAAATCGTTACCCATTTATCAAAAAATCCTAGTGCTGTAAATAAAGAGGCAACAAATACTAAGGTAACTGTTGCAAAGATAGAAGCATCTTGTGCAGGAATAGATAAAAAATAAGAATAAATATCAATTAGTCCTTGTCCTATTATTCCTACTAAACCACCACTTACAAAGGCGATGATTCCATTTCTTATCCGATGTTCCGTTGGCATATGTTTTTTTACAATTTCATTGTAATCTTTTAGTCTCATATTATCACCCAATTGTATTATGCCTTTATAATCGATCTTTTATACAAAAAGATTAGTTCACTGGTGTTTGAACTAATCTTTCTTTTAATTTTGAAAGTATTTTTGTTTCTTTTCTTGACACTTGAACTTGAGAAATTCCTAATTTATCTGATATTTCACTTTGAGTTAAATCGTTATAATATCTTTCTGTTATTAACTCTTTTTCTTCTTCTGATAAATTGCTAATTTCTGTTTTCAAATCTTGTATTGAAGCATCATAGGCTTTTTCTTCACAAGCAAATTTATTGTATAAATCTATTTCTTCCTCATCATTTTCATAGTCTAAACTTCTAACAAATTCATTTGCAGATTCTACATCAGCAATTTTTACTTCATCCATTTCTAAAAATAGGGATAATTCTTCTACAGTAGGTTTTCTCATGAGTTTTTGTGTTAAAAACTCTTTTGCTCTTTCAATTGCTTGACTTAATTGTATATATTCTCTACTAATTTTAATATTTTTATCTTCTCTTACAAATTTTTTTACTTCTCCACAAATGGAAGAAAATGCATAGGTTGAAAATTTCACTCCTGTTTGTTCTTTATAGTTTTTATACGCCTTTAAAAGTCCTATGATACCGGCTTGAAATAGATCATCTTTATCAAAATACCTTGTATATCTTTTTGTTATATAATAAATTAAATTTGTATTTTTTTCTATAACTTCTTCAATAGACATATTCATTCCTCCTTAAATATTTATAATACTAAATGCTTGTAATTCATTGTCGCTTTTATGGATTCCTTCAAAAAACTTTTTTTCAATTTTTCTATTTTCTTCAATTCCACAAATTACAACTTTACCATTGATTTTTGCTATATATCTATATTCATCTAAAATTAAATCAGCACCAATAGCATCAAGATTATCTAAATTACTTAAGTTTAAAACCAAATATTTAATTCCTTTGTTTTCTACCAAATTACTTACTTCACTTTTAAAATATTTTGCTGTTTCTCTGTTTAAATTTCCTATTAATCTTACAAATAAAATTCCTTTTCGAATTTCCATATTAATATCTAACATCTGTATTCACCTCGTTAATCAAATATAGATCACTTTTTTTTATTTTTATACCGATTCGACAAAGTTTCTTCTTTTTTTCGTTCGACAATCTTTTTCTTTTTAAATATGTAATCTTTTTTTTAGGAAAAATATTATTGAAATTGATAGATAAGAAAGTAGATTGCCTGTTTTATGATTTTTCTTTTTTATATTTTTTTCTTTTGGTTTATTTTCGATTTTATTACCTGTTTTTGTAGAAATTTTATCTACGTTTTCTACATTACTTATTTTTGATATATTAATACTTTCCATCATTTCTTCTATATTTAATGTAACGTACTGATCAATCTGAAAATCTTGATAAGAAAAAGTAATTTTGTAAACACCATTTTTACTAATATCGATCCGATCCTGGATTTTAATCTTATTTATATCTATACTGGATTCTTCAATTAAATCATATAGATTATAATCTCTCGAATTGATTATATAATTATCTTTAAAACTAATTTTTTCTCGATTCCTAATCTTATAATAAATCTTATATCTATCTTTATCTTTTTTATAACCTTTTTTATCAACATAATAGCCATCTAAATACAATCTTTCTATTTTATAATATTTATATTTAACATCTTGATAAGAATATAAAAGATAATTATTCATTAATTTATATTCTTCATCTTCTAACTTTTCTTCTTTTGTTATTGTGTTTTCTTCATAATATAAATCCTTAAGATGATCTTTTAAATTTATATTAAATCTATATCCACTATCTTCAGTATTATACATATTACTTTCTAAAAATACATCTATATAATTATTTAAAACTTGCTTGTTATGATTTAATGCACTAATTCTAAATGTACTTTTATCCGTACCGTAATTGTCTGTAAGATAAATTTCTAATTTTAATTCATCTAAATCATAATAATCTTTTAAATCAAGAACAAAAGTATTAGAATTTAAAACTGAAGTATATCCTTGATCATAATTATTATCATTTAACTTTTCTTGATTATTGCATTTTTGACATTCTAAATCATAAGAAATTTCCTCTTCATTATGATATATTTTTATTTCTAAGAATCTCAATACATTTCTAGAACCGTTTATATCATAAAAATATAAATAACGAATGGGTAATCTTTTTGCATATTCAAAAATTTCCTTTGTTTTAATTACTCTTCCTTTTGCGTCAATCGGTTTTTCTTTAGACCAACTTGTAAAATCTGTTTGGATAAATTCATTACTTCTGTATGGATAATTTCCATCATTGAAATCTTCCACATAATATTCTTCGCTATAGATTTTTTCTTCTTCATAAAATTTATAGCGATATTCTTCTTCATATTCTTTATTTGTAGGTTTGCTTGTCGTATAATTTATTTTTTCCGTACTATAATAAGTAGCCGCATAAACCCCATTTGGTAATATTAAATTCAATATTAAAAATAATTTTATTAATTTTTTCATATTCCTCCTTTCTAAAATTTATTTTTTGCTTAACTAAGTCATAAGATCACCTTCTTTTTTTTGTATTCATCTATATTATTGTCTGTTAATAATAAAAAGTCATAAAAAAACTATAATTCAATATGCAATTTTATTGAATTATAGTTTTAAATTGTCCCATATAATAAGGTGCAATTTGATATTGTTGAAAGAATAAAATAATACCATTTTCAGAAAATATAAAGTTTTTGAAATTTTCTTTTGAAGGCTTTGTTCCTTCTATAAGCATTTTGCTTATTCTAGGATCATGAAATTGTTTTGTATTTTTTAACTGCATTCGACTTTGATAAGAAAAGGTATTTAATAAATTGGGATAATCGTTTATTAAATTATTGATATCTACAATTGTATTCGTTTTTGTATTATAATTTATTGTAAAAATAGTATTTCTTGGGTGCGCCCCTCCTGTAAATAATGATTTATAAAACACATACGATCTATATTCTTTTGTCCTGTATTCATCATAATAGATATATAAACTATAGGGAAAATTTTGTTCATTACCCTGTATATCATTCATAAACTCTTCTATACTTTTATCAATATAGGATTTTATTTCTTTATCAAGCTTTAAAAAGTTACTACTAGGAAATGTTATCCTAAGATCATTTTTCATTTAATCACCAATATCAGTATATGTAATTGGATTATTTATTTTTATCCTTTTTAATTTTTACTGTAGAAAAACTATATAGCAAGCTATATAGTTGATGTAACGATTTCTTTTAAATTTCTAATATAAAGTCCTAAAATATTTATTTTCTTTATATTCTCTTTTACCGTGACTTCTGTACTTGTTAATGTTTTATTATTATTGTCTTTAACGAGAACTCTTCCTACTGTATCCCCTTTTTTTACCGGCAATTTTACATGATCTAATTTGAGTTCTGTTGTATATTCAATATCTTTATCCGTCTTCTTTTTAAATAAAGTTATATTATCTTTTAATATGATATCTACGTTCTCTTTATTGGCTTTGTCTATTGTTAATGTGTCTACTTTTGCGGCTTTTTTTTGAATTACGTTTACTTCGTATAAATCAAATCCATAATCCAAAAGGGCCATCGTTTCACTATTTCTTACTTTGCTGTTTTCTTCGCCTAAAACAATTGCTATTAATCGCATATTATTTTTTTTAGCTGTGGCTGCTAAGCAATAACCAGCAGCATCCGTATGCCCTGTTTTTAATCCATCGGCCCCATTATATTGTCTTACCAGTTTATTTGTATTTACTAGCCAAAATTTATTGTCAGTGTTCTTTCTTAAATAATCCTCATAAATTGATGAAAATTCTAAAATTTTTTCATGAGATAAAAGTTCTCGAGCGATAACGGATAAATCTCTTGCTGTTGAATAATGATTATCTATATTTATATCTAATCCTGTACAATTCGAAAAATGAGTATTTTTTAATCCTAAATCTTTCGCTTTTTTATTCATCAATTTAACAAATTCTTCTTCACTTCCTGCAATAGTTTCTGCTAAAGCCACTACCGCATCTATCGCTGTTTGTAAAAAGCAGTAAAAAAGAATTTAAATTTAAGTCACTATTCTTGTGACTAAGTATATTCAATTTAAAATGCAATATAATTTTATGAATGTTATCCTCTTCTTCAAGTTTTTCAACATATATGGTATCTATTATACTTCCAAATATTCTAAATACCGATTCATCATCATCTAGAACTATACCTTTTATTTTTTTATAAAAATTATCGATACTATCTTTATAATTATCTTCTTTTGAAATTGATAAATACTTATTCTTTTTCTTTTCTAAAATATCCAAATCAAAATTATATTTTCTTCTTTGATTATTATATTCTTCACTATCTATTTCTTTTCTAGCTCTCATGTTAATTAATTCTATTTTAGCTCTTTTAATATCTTCTATTTTTTTATCTATATGATTTATCTCTTTGATATAATCTTTATTAACTTTTGTTTCATTTATTAAATCATATACTTCTTTTATAATTCCACTTTCTTTATTTAAAAAAGTGTTTGCTATCTTTTTAAATATATCTAACAATTCCTCATAATGAATAATTGGTGTATTACACCCATTAGCCTTTTCTTTTCCATATTTTCTATAATTAGAGCATCCCCAATATTTACTTTCTACCCCTGTTCTTTTATTCTTATAAACTCCTTTTATAAAAGTTGCTCCATCATGATAACATTTAATCTTACCAGATAAAGCATATCTCATATCTGTTCTAGTATGGGTTTTATGTTTATGAGAATTTTTATTTAATATCTCATTACATTTTTCCCATAATTCTTCTGATACAATTGGTGGGCATGACTCGTTATCTTTATAAACTATCCATTCTTCTGGTTTAAATCTAATTCTTTTTTTAGAATGATAATCAACAGTTGTTTCTTTATGAGCACAAAAATAGCCTTTATATTTTGGATTTCTAATAATTCTTCCAATTACAGTTCCCGCAAGTGGTTTATTAGTTTTACTTTTTATATTATATTTATCAAACAAATAATGACCTAATTTAGATGTTCCCATATGTTCTTTACTATATTCATTAAATATAAGTCTAATTAACTCTGCCTCTTCTTCAACTATTTCTAACTTACCTTTATTCTTTTTATAACCATAAAAATTATCATTACCAGGAACTACTCCTTTTTCGATACTTCTTTTATATCCAAATCTAATTCTTTCTGATAATTTTCGCACTTCATCTTGAGCAATAGATGACATAATAGTTAAACGAAGTTCAGAATCTGAATCAAATGTATTAATATTATCATTTAAGAAATATACACCTACTCCATATGATAATAATTCTTGTGTATATTTTATACTATCAATAGTATTTCTTGAAAATCTTGATATTTCTTTAGTAAGTATTAAATTAAATTTACAATTTTTAGCATCATTAATCATTTTAAGAAAATGATCTCTTTTATTTACACTAGTTCCACTTATTCCCTCATCTACATAACCAGGAACAAATATCCAATTATCTTGTCCTTTTATATAATTTTCAAAATACATAACTTGATTTTCTAAGGAATTTAATTGTTCTTCATGATCTGTTGATACACGAGCGTAAAATGTAACACGAAGTGGTAATTCAATAAGCTTTTTACCTTGCGCTAAAAGATTTCTAATTTGATACAGATTCATAGGTCGTAATATCTCCTTCTAAACTGGAATTTTAACTATTATATTTTTTACATCTTTATCTTTTTTTTGTAATTCTTTTAATTTATTAATATCTTCATCTAACTTTCTCACAATATTACTTGTATTTGCAAAAGCAATTAAACCTTTACTACAAAGTTCATTTAATAACTCTTTTTGAATTATTTTTTTTTCAATTAGAGTTTCAGGATTGTTATCCAAGTTTTCACACTCCTCATTTAAACTTATTAGAATAAATAAAAAAAAAGAACTCAAATACACGAGTTCTACAAATTAATCTGAAAACTGGTGTATTTTAATGAGGATAGTATAATCATTAGATGTATTCTCTAAAATATCAAGTTTTCAAATAACATTCTAATAATTGTAAACGGTTGCCCCCGTTTTTGATATGAATATGTATTAAGCGTCATTTGATAAAATAAGTTTTTTTTACTTTCATTGATGACTCTGTTTTGTTTTTATTTATTCCACCAATAATTTTATTTTCTCCCAAAATTTTTCTAACCTCTAAACAAGAAATATCATCTTGTCCTATATGAATCCCATCTGCATTAATTTTTAAAGCTATATCCATATTATCATTGAATATTATAAGCATCCGTTATCTTTTTGTTTAAATTCTAATTTAAATTGTAATGTTCTCATATTATGAAGTCTATCAGCAAGTTTTATAATTATTATTCTTGCATTTGTTGTTAATCCTATAATAATTTTTCTCATATTTGCCATGTTATGATCATTTTTAGTAGAAAATTTAATTTACTAATTTTGTTACACCATCTACTAAATTAGCAACATCTTTATTAAAATATTCAGCAATTTCCTCTTTAGTAATTTCAGTATCTTCTAATGTATCATGCAAAGTACAAATAGTATCATTATCATCATGCATTTTTGATAATATAAATGCTACATTTAACGATTGATGGTATTCCAGATTTATTATATAATCTCACATTATTTAATAAATCATTGAAAAAAATTCATTCATATATTGCTCATCCAACCAAATAAAAAACGCACAAATTTCTATATAAGAAATTAACGCGCTTCGTCTACTAATATTTTATTTGAAAGGGCAGAAAAAATCATCATATTTAAACAGCATGATTTTAACATATCAATTGTTTTACCAAAATATTTAAAAATGCATTCAAACAATTCAAATAAAATCTACTTTCAAAATAATTATTGTCAATATACTACTTTCTTTAATAAAACTCAAATATTTTTATCTATTTCTTTTTTTCTATAAATAGATATAACATATAGATTCAAACAATCAGAGTTTTTATCATATATAACATTATCAACAATTGGAACCATATGATAATAATCGTTTTTATCCCAACAAAACACAATATATGATCCATTATTTATTTTTAAATCTCTAACTTTAATAGATTCTTCACAATTAATTTTAAAAATATTATTATCTTCCATATATTTTTCAAATACTGGTATATCATTAAATGAAGAATAATTCAATTCTTTTGCTACTTCACATAAGTCATTATAAACATCTCCATATTCTTTATTTAAAATTTTACATAAACTTCTTATTACACAATTACTTTTACCGTTTTTATCTGATATATAAAATTCTTTAAATATCATATCAATCTCCTATCTTTTTTATATTGGTATACATTCTTGTATGGTATCCATGTCTATCATAAAATTTAATAGCATTTTCATTATAAGCAAATACATCTACTAAAATATATTCACAACATAATGATTTAAAATACTCTTCCATTTTATTCATAAGTATATTACCTATACCTTTACTTCTTACATTTTTAGAAACTATTAATTCAGTTATTTCTCCTATTTTAGGGCATTTATAATCTAGGTAATCATATTCATCATATGGAAAAATACATCCCATAATTAATCCTACTGCTTTATTATTATCAACTGCTATATAACATTTACCATTATTATTTTTAACTTCTTCTAAATCTAGAATTGCCATTTTATCCTATATGCTGGATGTAGTTGATCCAAATTATCTTTATCTATTGAAACAATGTATTCTTCAAGTTCAACTAATAAATCTTTAATATCTTCCAAATATTTATCTTCATATTCAATTATTTTCATTATTCAAATAATTCTCCCTTACTAATTCATATTTATAAAAAGCTAATAATCCATCATAAAATGTATAAGAAGATTCTTCTTCTACTTCATCAATTTTATTAAAACCTAATTTTTCAAATATTCTACAAGATGCTATATTTTCTTTTACAGCACCAGAAGAAATACCATTTATTTTTACCTCCTTAAACATATAATCTATCATAGCTTTTGCTGCTTCTGTTGCATAACCATTTCCTTGATAAGCGGGATCTATATACCAACCCACATCACGAACCGTTATATCTTCTCCGCTTTCTTGAGCAGATAC
>CANQVY010000023.1 GCA_947627405.1 uncultured Bacilli bacterium
GTTTAGATTTAAAAGATGCCAATTTTATTGATGTTGCAATTAAGGAAGCCAATCTAGAGGATACCGGAGCCCATATAGATCCTCAAACAATATGGGAAAAAGATTTAACAGGGACCAGTTTAAAAGGTTTAGATTTAAGTCATACAGTTTTTATTGATGTTATAATTAAGGAAGCCAATCTAGAGGATACCGGAGCCTATATAGATCCTCAAATGGTAAAGAATCAAAGTTTAGTAGGAACCAATTTAAAGGGTTTAGATTTAAGTCACGCTGATTTTGAAGATGTTGCAATTAAGAAAGCTAATCTGGAAAATACCGGAGCCCATATAGATCCACAAACGGTATATGGAAATTTAATAGGTACCAACTTAAAAGGTTTAGATTTAAGCGATGCTGATTTTACTGGTGCTGCAATTTGGGGAGCCAATCTAGAAGATACCGGAGCCAAGATAAATCCTTTCACAGTATATAATCAAGACTTAACAGGCACTAATTTAAAAGGATGTACGTTTATAACTGATGAGACAATAGAATCATACTATAATCGAAGCAAAAGAATGATTAAATCCTTATTTGAAAATAAATAAATAAATTTTATTTATTTTAGGCATTGATAAAGTTCAATTGTATATATTCGTAAATGTGTAAGACGAAGTAGTTATAATATAAACCAATGAAGGAGGTTTTAAAGTGCCAAGAAAAAAATTAAAAAACGAAGAAAAACACGAATTAATAAAATTGTTGATTCAAGAAATTGATCATAATAAAGAAAAAATAAAAGAAAGATTAAAATTAGATAATCACTTATTACAACAATTGATATCTTATGATATTAGAAGGGTGTCAGAATATTTAAAATATATAGATTTGAGTGAAATTGATTTTAAAGGGATAAATATAAGTATGCTTAATTTAAGTGAAACAAATGCCCATATAGATCCACAAACGGTATTTCATAAAAATTTAAGAGGCACCAATTTAAAAGGTTTAGATTTAAAGGATGTATATTTTGATGGTGTTGCAATCCTTCGAGCTAATCTAGAGGGAACAGGAGCAAAAATAAATCCTCAAACGGTATATGAAAAAAATTTAATGGGTACCAATTTAAAAGGTTTAGATTTAAAAGATGCCAATTTTATTGATGTTGCAATTAAGGAAGCCAATCTAGAGGATACCGGAGCAAGAATAAATCCACAAACAGTAAAGAATCAAAATTTAATAGGCACCAATTTAAAAGGCTTAGATTTAAGAGATGCTGATTTTACTGGTGCTGCAATTTGGGGAGCCAATCTAGAAGATACCGGAGCCAAGATAAATCCTTTTACAATATATAATCAAGACTTAACAGGCACCAATTTAAAAGGTTTAGATTTAAGGAATGCTAATTTCTCTGGTGTTCCAATTAGGGGAGCCAATTTAGAAGGAACAGGGGCCAAAATAGATCCTCAAATGGCGTATGGAAAAAATTTAATAGGTACCAATTTAAAAGGTTTAGATTTAAAGGATGTATATTTTGATGGTGTTGCAATCCTTCGAGCCAATCTAGAGGGAACAGGAGCAAGAATAGATCCACAAACAGTATATAAACAAAATTTAATAGGTACCAACTTAAAAGGTTTAGATTTAAGCGATGCCGATTTTACTGGTGTTGCAATTAGTGAAGCCAATCTAGAAGATACAGGAGCAAGAATAAATCCTGAAACAGTATATAATCAAGATTTAACAGGCACTAATTTAAAAGGATGTACGATTATAACTGATAAGACAATAGAATCATACTATAATCGAAGCAAAAGAATGATTAAATCCTTATTTGACAATAGATATGCATAGATGAATTAAGCATATTTATTTTTTTTATAAATTTTTATGTATAACATTTCTTGTTGTGATATAATTTCATTGTAGGAGATGATTAAATGAAATGTAAAAAATGTAAAAGAGAAATAGAAAATTTAAAAATATGTCCATATTGTAAGGCAAAGAACATGAAAGATACAGTTGTAGATACAACGGCGAAAGCGATTGAAGAAGTAGATAAAGGAGTAAAAAATATTTTATTTTTAAATGATCCATCTAAAATTACAAATGGGATTATTGTTAGTTTGCTTCTTTATATGCTTATATCAATAATTTATAACTACATATCTGATTTGGGATTACTTGATCTTTTTGGAAAGCATTTCTTCTATATTTTGTTGACCCTTTATTTTATCTTATTAAAAACAAAATTTGGAAAAGAAAGTTTTTCCTATATGAATGTTATTCTGGCAATTTTACTGGGGATTAAGGCATTAGGTTCCTTCTTTAATCTATTAACAACCTTTAATTTTGAGACTCTTTTAAGTTTATTTGTATATGGATTTTTCTTTCTTTATTTTATTAATGCCTTCTTTTATAAATATTTAGAAAAAATAAATAAAATAAAAAATATAAATAATAAGATATCTTTTTATCTTCTATGTAGTATCCTCTTTATTTTATATTTATTATTATTAATTAAATATATAAAAGTATATTCTGTAGTAAAAATTATTGGTATGATTATTGAATGTATAATTTTAGTGTTTTTTGCAAGATATATTTATTTATATAAGAATTTTAGGGAGATGAAATCATGTTTGAAGAAATAGAAAAAGTAGATAAAAAACTTCCTTCTAGTAAAGAGGTTAAAAAACAAGCAAAAAATTTAGTTAAGAAATATAATCTATATCAGATAATAGCGATTTTTATCGTAGTTATAGGGATAATTATGGGAATCGTAGTTGGCAATTCTTATGCAGTATGTAATTCTTATTCAAACATAAACGGTTTATGTGTAGCACAATCCTTTAATTTTGGCTGGATGTTTACTCTTTGGATTGTAGCATCTATAGTAGGAGTATTGATTAGTTCTTTAGGAAAAATTATAGAATTATTAACAAAAATAGATGAAAAATGTACAAATATGAGTAAAAAAAAGTAAAAAAATAGGAAAATCATTGATTAACTAAATAAAATATGATAATTTATATATATAAGCATACTATGCTTAATAAACAATAGGAGGTAACAAAATGAAAAAAGTTGAATTAGTAGAAGCAGTAGCTGCTAAAGCTGGAATCACTAAAGCAGATGCTACAAGAGCTATCGATGCAACATTTGAAACAATTACAGGAGCATTAAAAGCTGGAGATAAAGTTCCAGTAGCAGGATTTGGTACTTTCGCAACTTCTAAAAGAGCTGCAAGACAAGGACGTAATCCTCAAACAGGAGCTATAGTTCAAATAGCTGCTAGAACTGCTGTAACTTTCAAAGCTGGATCTGCTTTAAAAGACGCAGTAAATTAATAAATGGAAAACATCGAAAGATGTTTTTTTTTATTTTCATAAAAAAAATAACTAAAATTATGGTATAATGACCATAATAGGAGGTATAGATATGAAAAATAGGTATAAATATGTATTTCTTATATTAGGAATTCTTTTATTATTGATTGGAGGTATTACATTATTCTTATCTAATAGGCCTATTGAAAGATTTGAAGAATTGGACATAAAATCGGATTTAGTACAAAAATTATATAAATATATTGATCATGGCAACGACAACTCAAGTTTAAGTGTATATCTTATGACAAGAGATTCTGTAGATTTTAAAACGATGGATGATGCCTTTAAATTTATGATAGCTCTTAGAAATATAAATTCAAATGGAATGAAAATAGATACTACGAAATGTGAAGCACTGATTTCTAAAAATGAAGTGGATCTAGCAATGAAAAAAATATTTAATAATGCAGATTATGATTTTTCGAAAGAATATACTGGAATGGTAGATGGTTCTATGGATTGTGGATCTCTTGCTACTTTTAAATACGACTCCTTATCAAACAATTATATTGGAAAGCTATATGCATTAGGAGGGTTTTCCGGATATCAATCTCCATTTCAAACAAAATTATATGAAGCTTATAGAGACAAAAAAAAGAAAGACATTTTGATTAAGGAAAAAATATTGTATTTAAAAGAGACTTGCGAAAGTGAAACTTGTGATTATGCTATTTATAAAGATTTTGCATATCAAAATCAAATAGGGACAGAAAAAAATTTAAAAACTTCTGAACAATATGATTTTTTTAATCAATATTTAAAAGAAGCTTCTGCAATTACTTATACATTCAAATTGGAGAATAATAATTATTATTTTTATGGTAGTAAAGTTGACAGATAATGCTTATTTAAGCATTGTTTTTCGTTATTGAAAAGATTATAATTAAATTGGTGATTGAAGTGCTAAAAAAGGCTAAAAAAGTATTAAATGAATTAAATAAACATGGATATGAAGCTTATATAGTAGGAGGCTTTGTAAGAGATTATTTACTAAAGAGAAAAAGTTATGATATTGATATTTGTACCAATGCCAAGCCTAAGGAAATAAAAGAAATATTTAATGATGCCTGTGTTCCAAATGAGGATTACGGTTCTGTAATCATATCCATAGCCAATGTTCGTTTTGAAATCACTACATATCGTAAAGAAATTTCTTATATAAATAATAGGAAACCAGAGGAGATTGAATATGTAAATGATTTACAAGAAGATGTATTAAGAAGAGATTTTACGATTAATAGTTTATGCATGGATAAGAACGAAAAGATTATAGATTTATTAAACGGAAAAAAAGATTTAAAGAAAAGAGTTATTAACACCATTGGGGACAGTTATGTAAAATTTGAGCAAGATAGTTTAAGAATATTAAGAGCAGTACGCTTTGCGACTATATTAGATTTTAAATTGACAAATGATATTGAATATGCAATCAAAAGAACCAAATATTTATTAAAAAAATTATCTTATGAAAGAAAAAAGCAAGAATTGGATAAAATCTTTTCTTCACCAAATATAAAAAGGGGAATTGAATTATTAAAAAAATTAGATTTAGAAGAAGAATTAGAAATTGATTTAAGTCGATTAAATCATATTGGAAATTGTAATGATTTGTTAGGAATATGGGCTTTACTTGATGTCCATGACATTTATCCATTTACATCAAATGAAAAAGAATTAATTATGGATATTCAAAATTTATTGGATGAAGGGGTTATTGATAATAAAAGTTTATATAAATACGATTTATATCCTAATATTGTAGTGGCTAGTATATTAAATATGGATAAAAGACGTGTGACGAAAATGTACAATAAACTTCCCATCAAAAGCAGAAAAGATATATGTGTAGATGCAAATACAATTACTAAGGTTTTAAATCGAGAACCAGGGAGTTATTTAAGAGATATTTTTGAGGATTTAGAAAATAAAATTTTAAATTATACGTTAAAAAATAAAAAAGCAGAAGTGTTAAAGTATATTGTGAAGAAATATAATAAGTGATATAATAACTAACTAAGAAGGTGAGTCTATGAAAGAAAATAAATTACTTCATGTGATAAAAGATGGCCATATAGTAGTACCTTTATATTTATTAAAAAGAATAAAAGAGTTAAAACTAACGTTAGAGGAGTTCTTGTTTTTAGTATATTTATATAATAAAGGCAATGTATTTGTATTTGATCCAAATCAATTTCAAAAAGATTTAAATATGGAACTTATGGAAGTTATGAAATTAATTTCTTCCTTAACGGATAAAGATTATATTACTGTAGATGTTAAAATAAATGATAAAGGCATTCGAGAAGAATATATCAATTTGGATAACTTTTATGACAAAATCAACTTATTGATATTACAAGATGTGAATGAAAAAGAAATAAATAATGATATCTTTTCATTTATTGAAAATGAATTTTCCAGAACTTTATCGCCGAGCGAATTTGAATTTATTAAGGCATGGATCGAAAATGGAAATAAGGAAGAGATGATTAAGGAGGCAGTTAAAGAAGCCTCAATTAATGGGGTATCCAACCTAAGATATGTTGATAGAATATTATATGAATGGAATAAAAAAGGATTTAAGCATGTAGAAGATATTAAGAATCACAAACAGAATATTAGAGAAAAAAAAGATGAAAAATTAGAAATATTTGAATATGATTGGTTAGATGAAAATGAAGATTGATGAAATAGGAAATGTTCTCGATGATTTAATTCCAAATCCAAGATGTGAATTGAATTATAATAAAGATTATGAATTATTAATAGCTACAGTTTTAAGTGCGCAAGCAACGGATAAATCGGTGAATCAAGTGACTGCTGTTCTATTTGCCAAATATGATAGTTTAAAAAAACTCAAAAATGCGGACATTAAAGATTTAAAAAGAATTATTCGATCAATTGGTACCTATGAAAGAAAAAGTGCTTATATAAAGGAAATAGCTAGGATATTAGATGAAGAATATGACGGAGTTGTACCAAAGAATCGATTCAAATTACAACAGATGCCGGGTGTTGGTAGAAAAACAGCAAATGTGGTTTTAAACAATATATATAATGTTCCTGCTTTTGCAGTCGATACGCATGTGAAGCGAATTGCAACACGATTGGGTTTATGTAAAAAACAAGACGAAGTTGATGTTGTAGAAAGAAAATTAATGAGAAAATTTAAAAGAGAAGAGTGGGGTCGAAGACATCATCAGTTTGTACTTTTTGGGCGTTATTATTGTAAAGCCAAAAATCCAGCATGTGAAAAATGTAAATTAAAAAAATATTGTAAGGAACAAGAAAGTAAAAAAATAAAAATTACTGAAAAGAATCAGTAATTTTTTTATTCTGTGACTGTAATTACAACGCTAAATTTTATTTCATGGCCATTATGCATAGCTACATAATTAATAGTTTGTGAACCCACTTCTTCATTTAGATTATTATGTGTAATAGAATCAGGTGTAATTGTAGTTCCATTTAATTTAATTTTATAAGTAGATTGATAATCAAACGTAGAAATCTTTGATAAAGAGATAGTCATTGGATAGGTTTCTACATTATAGTTGATTTCTGTTTCCTCTTTTTGTTCTTGTTCTAGTTTTTTCGAAATTCCAGAACTTTGATTTTTTGAATATTTACTGAATGCAGCAACTACTTTATAGGTACCATATGGAGATGTTGGATTTGCAATTGTATATTTTGTATCCTCAGTGAATCCTAATTTTTTACCATTGAAATATACGTAGTAACCAAATGTTCCATAAGATGCTTTTGCATTTGCAGGAACAACCTTACCCCAAACTAAGTTTACAGAATTGTTAGACTCATTATAAGTTACATTTAAGTAACCTGGATTTGCAAGAGAACTATAGGCCTCAGAAGTCTCTTTAGGTTCTGTACCTTTTTTAAATAATTCATAAACAATTCTATTTTTTGGAGTTGTAGCACTAGGTAGAGCCGCAGGATCAGTTCCCATCTCAATTCCTACTTTTACAACAGAATTAGGTCTTTTAAAATTTGAATTGTTATGTTTAAATAATGCACTAGCAAAAGTTCTTGCTAAACTATCACGCATATTGGCTTGTTGAATCATCCGATTGTAATATTTACTTGAAATTTCTTTATAACCAAACCAATCAGCAAATACTGTTTCTGTATCAAAAGCGATTGTCCAACCATCATTAACTGCATCAGGAGCCAAACCATAATTTCGAATCGTATCATCATCATAATTTGATGTTCCAGTTTTAGCCGCATAATGTACTTTATTTACTTTCATGGAATTACCAACAACATCTTGCAATACATTGGCTATCATGTAAGCAGTAGAATCACTCATAACATGATTTTCTTCATTATTTTTTTCTAATTCAGTGGAAGTGATTGTTTCATCGGTATCCCTAAATACAATCTTTGTATAAGTATGAGGTTCATGATAGTATCCACCGTTAGCAAAAGCAGCATAAGCAGCAGCCATTTGCATAGGAGAAGCACCATTAAATGCTCCAATAGCATGAGCTTCATGTAAAGAGCGATTTTTTACATCGTTCGGATTATTTTTATTAATACATTTTTTTGTATTTTTATCATAATTATATCCTGCTGCACAAAACTCAGGTTCAATACCTAATTTCGTAACAAAATCAGCTATTTTATCAGTACCAATATCTCGACTTAATTGTTGAAAAGCTTTCAAAGCTGGTACATTTCTAGAGGCTGATAATGCTTTTCTTAAAGTAATGGTTCCAAAATATCCCCCATCCCAGTTATTCATTGTTCTTCCATCAGAATAACTCCATGGTTCATCATCAAACAATTTGTAAGTTGACCAATTATCATATTGGAAACCAGGACCATAATCGAATAATGGTTTCGCTGTTGAACCTGGTTGACGTTTGATTTGAGTTGCGTAGTTATATTGTAAAGAGCCTTCCCTATTTCTTCCAGCACCAATAGAGATTATTCGACCAGTATTCGCATCTAATACAGCAATACCACATTGAATTACATTATTTACCCAATTGTAGCCATCACCGTCCAATATATTTTCAACTGCTTTTTGTTTATCTTGATCTAAAGTAGAATAAATAATCATTGGAGTAGAATATGGATTTACATTATATCTCTTCTCAATATCTTCTACAATTGTATCAAGAAATCCTTGATATTTCTGGGAAGAAGTTGGAGCACTAGATAGTAAGCTTTTTACTGGTATGCTATTAGCAATTTTTTCTTCATCTTCAGTAATATATCCATGTTTTTTCATTTGATACAATACGGTTTGTCTTCTGTCTTCAGCTTTGTCAGGATGATTATAAGGATCGTAAGATCCAGGAGCTTGAAACATTCCTACAAGCAAAGCCGCTTCTGATAAATTTAATTGAGATACACTTTTATTAAAGTATACACGACTTGCTTGTTCTACTCCATAAGCATTATTTCCCAAGAAATGATTGTTTACATAAAATTCAATAATTTCTTCTTTAGAATATTGTTTTTCGAGTTTAAACACTGCTAAATAAATATCAGTAAATTTACGTATAAGACCTCTTACACCTTCTGCTTCATTCGAAGTAAAACTATTTTTGATTACTTGCATTGATAACGTAGAAGCACCACCAGCGTTTTTATCTCCCATCAATTGACCAATAACAGCTTTTGTAAATCTTGGCATATCAACACCATTATGTTCAAAAAATCTTGAATCTTCAATTGAAATTAAAGCATCAACTAAAATATCTGGTAATTGATCATAAGTTACATTCTCACGCATTTCTGTACCTAATCGCGCAAATTCTTTTCCATTTTTATCATAAACAATGGTTGATTCTTTTTCATTTAGTTTAGAAACATCAAATTTAGGAGCGGATTGAACAATATATACCATAAAAGCTCCAACACCTAAAAGTCCAACAATACACGCAAATAAAAGAGCAATAAATAAAGTATATAATATTTTTCTTCCACTTTTATTTTTTGTACGATCGATGAGAGCTTTACATAAAAGTATACAGCAAAGCCCAAGTGCTAAAATCAAAGTAATAAACCAACCCATAAACATAAAACTAAGAATCAGAATAATAAGGATAATACAAGATAAAATCATATTATTCTGTTTTTTAATTTTTTTACTATTTTCAACAGTTGATTTGTGGGCAGCTCCTGTTTTTGTTTTCTTTGGATCCCTACTATGATTATATCGACTACTTCTAGTATTTCTAGTCGTTCTATTATTGTTTGCCATTTATAAAACACCTCCATATAGTTTATCAACTATTTTTAAATAATCTACTCTAGGTAGATAGCCATCTTTTATTAAATAGGCTTTTTCCTTAAAATAAGGAAGAGGAATAGATTTTCTATTGTTCGTTTGTATAAAATCTATAAAATCTTTTCCTGTTAACAAATAAGTTTCATTTCTTTTTACAAATCGAACAATTAAAAAACATATTCCCCCATGAATCACAATTTTTTTTATATGCTCTATTTGGTGAGGATGAATATTACTTAAAGGGAAAGAAGTTGTTAACTGCGTTTCTTTGGCTTCGAAATCAATGTAATTACCTTTATATAACCCATTATAATCTGTAGTTGAAGGTTGCTCAAAAAATGCTTCTTTAATAATAGCTTCACGTCTAGATGGATAAAAAACTTTTGTTATTTTAATAGGTGTAGGTTTTTTATAGATAAAAGCAATATCCCTTTCTCTATAATATTGATTTGTAATATTTAGGTCATCTTCTAAAGACATTCCTCGATTTGCGTAATTAATATGATCACTATTTTTAGGAATATTCTTCGTTTTTATTCCGTTAGGATAATTCATCAAATCACCTATATAAAATTATACTATATTCTAAAAAAAAATACTATAGATTTTTAAAATTTGCGATAGAAAAAAAGAAAGTTTTGTCGAATTGCTTTTAAATATTACAATATTTGTTATTATTTATACAAGGAGGGCATTATGAAAGATATTGATGCGGTAGTTTGTTTAAATAATATGATAAGAGAAATTAATTTTATTAAGCTAAAGAACAATATAGAACATATAAACCAAAAGTTTAAGTAATATATTGTTTTTTTTACGGAGAATTTTATGATATGTTCAAATAAGCAAAAGAAAAAATTATAGACAAGTAAAATAAACTTTTTTAAAAATAACGAACTATTCTTTGCGATATTGACAAAATTCCTTTTTTCTTTTAATATAGAATCATAAGGAGTGATGGTAATGTATCAAGATAAGGTTAGTTTGACTCCACAAGATATTCTAGAAAAAGAATTCAAAATTGATACTAGAGGATATCGTTTAAAAGAAGTAGATCAATTTTTGGATGTTATTATATCTGATTATGAGGAATTTATTAAGATGATTCGTTCTTTAGAGGAAGAAAAAGAAGAATTATTAAATGAAATTATGGCTTTAAAACAAGAACTTAGAAATGTAAAAGCAAGTGTAGGAATGACAAAGAACTCTGATAAAGAAGTAACAAATGTCGATTTATTAAGAAGATTATCACAACTTGAAAAAGTTGTTTATGGAAAAGATGAATAGTACTTTGGCAAACGCTGCATTCTTAGTAATGTAGAGGAAAGTCCATGCTCACAAAATCTGAAATGATTTTAGTGTTCGTGCTTAGGGAAAAAATAACCTAAGGTAGAGAAATCTAACGGCGTCGAATAAATCTAAGTTTTTAAAATAAGATTTTAGTAGATGTAAAGTGCCGCAGTGACGATAATTTAGAGAAATCTAAAGGTGAAACGAGGTAAACCCCGCGAGTGAGAAACCCAAATTATGGTAGGGGAGCTCCATTGAGAGAATAACAATTAAAATGGAGATCGATGATTCGATAGATAGATGTTTGCCACCTAGAAATAGGTACAGAACATGGCTTATAAAGTATTATTTATTTTTTTTATTGTAAAAGAGGTGTTATACTTGAAAGATTTAGGAGAATACTTGCAGGAAGCAAGAAAGTCCAATGGAATTAGTGTAGATGAAGCCGCTGATGATTTGAAAGCAACAAAAGATGAAATTGAAAATATTGAAGCAGGGAATACTAGAGCTTTTAAAGATATATATGAACTTAGAACTTTAATAAAAAAATATGCAAAATATTTAGGGCTAAAGCCTGATAAGGTGAATAAAGAATTTAATGACTTTCTTTTTGAGCATACTTCTAAAATATCGTTAGATGATATAATGGAGGCCATGAGAAAACGAGAACAAAGCGAACAAGAAAATAAAATCAAATCGCCATATACAAAAGAAATAAAAGAAAAAACAGATTTAGGTCCTGTTTTTTTGGGAATATTAATCTTAATTCTTTTGATTATTCTTATATATATAGGAATTCACCTACCAGGAAATAAAGAAGATATAAGAAATAGCGAATTAGCAGGAGTAAAGGAGGTACAATATGAATTTGCCAACAAAATTAACAGTTAGTCGTATAATAATGGCTCTACTTGTTATCATAATTTTATTATTTCCCTTTTATCGAGTTGGAATTGATATGCCCAGATATTTAATTGGAGGAATTTATGTTAAATTAGAATATATTTTATCAGGAGTGTTGTTCATCCTGGCAAGTATAACGGATGCATTAGATGGAAAGATTGCTAGAAAAAGAAATTTAGTTTCAGACACTGGAAAAATGTTAGATGCTATTGCCGATAAAATATTAGTTGATTCCATTTTAATTATTTTAGCGGTACAAAACATTATTAGTGTAATGATTCCAGTTGTTATAATTATTAGAGATATAGTAGTAGATGCTTTAAAAATGGAAGCTGCTTCCAAAGGAAAAGTCGTCGCAGCCATTTTATCAGGCAAAATTAAAACTACATTTTTAATGATTGGGGTGGCTTTAACTTTATTTTGTAATTTACCTTTTGAAATGTTCAATTTATATATATCCGATTTTTGTTTATATTTTGCTTGTGTTATGGCTATAATCTCTATGATAGAATATTACTACATGTGTAAAAAGTTTTTCAAAAATGAACCAGAAATGTTAAAATTATAAATGAAACAGTGAAGAATTTCTCTATTTCTATAGAGAAATTTTTTAAATTTTAAGGAAAACGGCATATACAAACAAATATTCGAAAAAATGTTGACAAGGTAAAAAAATGCATTTATAATTAAATTGTAATAAAAATTTAGGAGGAAATAAAATGGCAACAAAAAAAGAAACCACAGACAATAAATTAAATCAAGTATTAAGTGATATAGAAAAGCAATTTGGAAAAGGTGCAATCATGAAATTAGGAGAAAGTAAGCACATGGAAATTGATGTTACGCCAAGTGGCTCTATTTCACTTGATGTAGCATTAGGTGTAGGAGGATATCCTAAAGGAAGAATTATTGAAATTTATGGGCCAGAGTCTAGCGGGAAAACAACATTTGCTTTACACGCCATAGCCGAGGTGCAAAAACAAGGTGGTAGAGCCGCATTTATAGATGCTGAACATGCATTAGATCCAGTATATGCTAAAAACTTGGGAGTAGATATTAATGAATTGTTATTATCACAACCAGATACGGGAGAGCAAGCATTAGAAATATGTGAAGCATTGGTTCGAAGTGAAGCGGTAAATATTATTGTTATTGATTCTGTTGCAGCATTAGTACCACAGGCTGAAATCGATGGAGAAATGGGAGATTCACATGTGGGATTACAAGCAAGGCTAATGTCACAAGCTTTAAGAAAATTATCTGGAACAATCAATAAGACCAAAACTACAGCTATATTTATTAACCAATTAAGAGAAAAAGTTGGAGTAATGTTTGGAAATCCAGAAACGACTACTGGAGGTAGAGCTTTAAAATTTTATGCGACGATTCGTTTAGACGTTCGAAGAAGCGATGCAATCAAGGTGGGAGATTCGGTGATTGGCAATACAACTAAGATTAAAGTTGTTAAAAATAAAGTTGCG
>CANQVY010000024.1 GCA_947627405.1 uncultured Bacilli bacterium
AAAGATGAATAACTTCTTCATTTGTAAAAACTTTATTTAATACTACGTTGTTATCATTAGAATCACTTAACTGAACATTACTATAGACTTTTGGATATAAAATACTAGAACTTACATTATAACTATCTGCTAAATACAATTTGTTATCAAAACAAACTATTAAAGCATCATTATCCTCTAAATATTTTTTTATTACGTTATAAAAAAACGAGGTAGCTTCCTCGTTATCATTAGGTCTAACATTTAAAATATAATATTCATCGTTTTTTACGCTTTGTAATTTTCCGTTTTGCTTTCTATAAACTTTAATTTCAGATTTTGAAATGGTTTTTGAAATAATATCAATTGCATGCTCAATTGCATGCTTTTTAATTAACAATTGTCTATTCTTAGCAGCAAATAAAATATCCATTAAATCAATATATTCATTTTCTCCTTCTTTATTTTCTTTCATAAAAATCCTATTAAATAATCCCATTTATATCACCTTCTTTAAAAGTAAACATATTCATATTCTTCATCTAATAGATCAATACCGCTTAAAGCACAAACCAGTGCCATAAAAGGATCGTTTTTTCTCAACTTTGGTTCTATTTTTTCAAAAGACATATTCCCATCTTTTCTAACCTTCATGCAAGTATTATTAATTGCCCATCTCATCATCGCACTATCACCAATATTTAAATTTCCATTTGCAAATAATGTTTCAAGTTTTGGTGCAATTATTGCAGCAATCGATGCTGGATATCTAATCATTCTAATTATTCCATTAGGATTATTCTTATTTTCTTCTGAAATTCCTACTTTTTCAAAAGATTTTTTTAATAATTTATATCTATAATTATCAAGAATAATCTTTTTAATATTATAATCACTAAAATACTCTAAAGCCCAATCAACAATTGTATCTTCGTCGATTGATGGAGTATTCACAACAATAAAATCTTCATATCCTTGTTCTCCCGCATTTTCGAAAGGAAATTTAATATCTTTAAAAAATTTATTAGATGAACAAATAACAGTTTTGCATCTCCACTGCAATTCGTTAGGATTTTCAGCATTTTTTGTTAAAATACCAACCGAAGCAAAATCATTAAATGTAGCAAAATCTATTCCTATAATCGCATCTTGATTATGTTTTACTTTATATTTTCTTGGAACTTTATTTTCTATATCTTCATAAGATGATTTTAAAATATTTTTCCAAGAAGTAATAACTAAATCATCTCTTTCTTGAGGAATATTCATACGTTTAGACAAAAATTCACTTCTTTTAGATGGACGCTCTTTTTGCTCTATATAGTCATCCATAATAGCTTGTCTTAAGGCAGGCAAAAATTTATATGATGGATTAGCAAGAATCCATTTTTCAGGATCGTCAACTTCTTTTTCAGAGTTTAATTTGCACAAAAATGGAAAATATTTTAACAAATTATTCCCTGTTTTTAAAATTTTATTGCAAGAACTCAGTAAATCATCTAAAGGTCCACCTCTCACATCTCCGTTTGACGTTATAATAAAAATTCGACCATGATCAACTTTTCCTAATCCACCTTGATAAACTTTTACACTTTTTTCTGTTAAATAAGCATGATACTCATTGTACAAAACAGCACCAGTTTTTTTACCATCCTTTGTCGACGCATTTGATGTATTATATCTAAATTTGGCATTGGTAATTTTATTTCTAAACTCTTCTTTATTCCATTCATAATATTTCTCAAATGATAATTTATTTGTTTTTAAAACATTATAGGCAACCTCATATGTTTCTTGAGCTTGACTTTCTGATGTTGCAACAATGTCAATATTATAATTTTTAATACCATAATATTGTGTGGTCAAAAAATGAAGAAGTGGAACAATAAAACCATCCTTACCATTTCCTCGCCCTTCCTCAATTATAAAAACTCTAAAAATTGGTATATTTTTAGCATACATAAAAACAAAAGCATACAAAAATTTTTGATATGGAAATAATGGATAATACCATCTTTCGACAAAACTAATGCAATTATAAAAAGTTTTTTTATCAAAAAAAACATCAGTTCTTAACAAGGTGGGTTTGACAATATTTTCAATTAACAAGATACGTTCTTCGTTGAATTCATTCTTATTTTTTTCATAATAATCTAAATATTTATTTATTTCATCACAGTAAATCACGTTCATCACCGATTTCTGCTTTTTCATTATTCAATGTTGGTTCAGATTTTGGTTCTAAGAATGGTTGATTAATTCCTAAATCATTAATAATTTTCAACATGATCTGTTCGATTTTTATCAAATTAGCAATGGATTCATTTGGCTTCTCTTGCTCTTTCCCATTTCCATTAATAAAAGAATATCTAACACCTTTATCTTTTATATCTTTTTTTAATTTTTGTCTAACAGTTCGTAAATACATATATTCATCAATAAGATCATCATAATATTTTCCGAATTTATGTAAATCAGACAATTGTTTTTTTAAATCATCTTTAATCATTGTTACTTTTGCTTTTGCCATATTATCACCATCTTTCAACCCCCTTTCATACGCGCGTACGCGTGAGAAATATCTTTAGTAAGTGCCACACACCCGCTCTCCATAAACAAAATGTAACTCTAGTTTTGGACCGGGGGTATGAATAAAAAAATTACCATTTTTCTTCAGTTAACGGTTTCTTTTTCTTCTTAAATTTCCATCGAGCACGATCTTCAATGATTTCATGTGCTTCAAATGATAAAGCAACTCCATTATTTATATCTAAGCATAAATCTGGACGTTCTTTAATTGGAATTTTATGATGTGCCGTAGTTGCTACAACAGGTTTTATTACATCAGGCTTATGAATACCATCATCATATTTGCCAGCAAAGAACTGACATTCATAGTGATCTCTCTCTAATACTTGTTCTCTCCAAATATCGTAATCAGTTGAATTATAAAATTTATTTGTATTTCCTTTCGAAATCTCTGAAGGCCAATCATAATATTTTCTACGTTTCCTTCTTTTCTTCATATAATCATCTCACAAAAAAACTCGAAATAATATCGAGTTCTTATTTTAAAATTAATTTCATTATACCAATTATAAATTATATTTTTTCGGATTAAAATAGTGGCAATTTTCGGGCATTTTTCATTTTACTAATATCCTAACAGTTGATAAAGATAATCATTTGGGAATATATATTTCTGTAGCTCTCGTACTAATCTATTCTTATTCGTTGCAATTGTAGATATCGCAATAGGCTTATCATTAGTTTTCTTTTTATTATCTAAAATAGAAGCAATTTGTTCATATGTTTTGTGTTCAAAAAAATATAAATTAATCAGCGAATAATAAGGATCATCTTTAAATCTCTTCAAAACATTATCAATAAATCTGATTACAACTTCAGTTTTATAAATGTCTTTTTGCAATCCTTTAATTGAATCAGATATAATATCTTCTTTGTCTTGATGTAATGTATTATGTGATATCGAAGTTATACTCTTAGATTTTTCTGGAATACCATATTCTTCATAATCTTTAATTTGATTTTTTCTATCTTTAATCGATTCCTTTAGCTTTGGATAATCAAATAAAATCTGTTCTGTATTTTTAAATGTAGAATAATTATTTTTAATAATATTTCTTTTTTGTAATTCAGTAATTACAACACTAACTATTTCTTTATATTCATTATTTACTTTCATTTTCCCCTCCAATTTTACAATTTAAAAATCATGAAACATTTGAGTCAATTCATTTTCTTAACTATGTATTAAAACATATTAAAAGAAATACTGGATAACACCCACATCTTTCAAAAACATAATCAGCTATTGCATTGACAACATTTCTTTGAAAGCCTTTGGCCATTAATTTTTTTCTAAATTTTTTTCGTGAAATATTTTTTGAAATAAATTTTGTTTCAAATTCAGTATGTAAATTTGTATCAAAATCAGATAAGTTTATTTTTTCTTCAGCAGGACATTCAATTGCTGGTGCTAAAACTCTATCTGATATATTTAAACAATTATTATCGTCAGTCTTTATAAAAAATGATACTTTATCATCTACTTTATTATCACTCAATTTTATTTATTTCTCCTTCCTTTTTTGTTGACTCATTAAATAAAAATTTATTTCCTAATTCTAAAACAATAGTACATAAAGCTTGAGCATGTTCTCCTAAAATAATTTTTGGATCTTCTTCTTCTATAAACTCTTCCATTATTTTTTTAGCTTCAATAACTTTCATTTTTTTCTCCTTCATTCTTAAATATTTCTAACATTTCTTTTAAATCTTTATTCATGTTTTGATATAAACAACACAGATCTTGATCAAGCCACATTAGATGATTTTCTTCGTAATGGTTAAGCATATTGTAAAGATGCTTTGCTTTTTTGAAATTATCATCAATAATCTTATTTTTTTCTTCTAATTGATGAACTATTATTTCTAAATTAGTTATATCACTGTTACAAACATTATTAACAAAATCATAAACATCATCTTCTTTTAAACTTCTTATAAATTCTTTAACTGATTTTATCAATTCTTTTTCTTTGTTTAAATTCATTTTTTGCTCCTATTTTTATTTTTTTTCATGCAAAATAACCTGTATATTATATTGCAACGAATCAACCTTATTTTTTTCTTTGTTTTATAAGGCTTTGAAACTTATTTTTATATTTAGATACTTTTGAATGTTTTTTTATTGTTTTTTTATCATCAAATTCATAATAATTTTGATAAACCTAACTCCTCTAATAAATATTTTCTACCTTCTTCAAGATTTCTAAAATTCATTGTTGCAGGAATAATATGACAGTTATCATTTTTTTGTGTTAAAACATAAAAAACTAGAGAGAAATTTAGGTTTTTCTATAGAAACGACTTCTTCTTTCATAGATTTAATAACATCATTTAAATATTCTTTTTCTTTGATGCTTAGCAGTGGTTCTTCCTTGACTAATATTAGTTTTGCTTTTTTAGGGAAGATTTCATCTAAAAATTTTATATCCTTAAATGTAAGTTTAGGGACTGCTAATGTAATATAATCATAGTCTATTGAACTATCAATTTCATAACTATCAATATAACATTCTCTTTCTATTTTCATTTTTCTTCTCCTGTATATCTAATTTTCTCTAATTTAGATTTTTTTTCTTTGTTAGAAGTCATGGTATAAATGGCTGTAGTCTCGATATTGTTGTGCCCTAAAATATCTTGAAGTTCATCCAAGTCAACTCCTGCCTTTTTTGCATTTTTCGCAAATAAGTGCCGCCAAGAATGAGCATGTATTTTTTGAGGATTTATTTTAGCAGCACGAGCTATTTTTTTTAATCGTCGCCAAATAGTCGAAATCGAAATCATTTTTGTTGGATTCTTTGGTGATTTAAAAATATATCCTGAGTTAATATTTTCTTTTTTACAATAATTAATTAAACTTCTTCTAAGCTCATTTGTAAGAATGATAGTTCTTTCTTTTCCTTTATTATAAACTTCAAAATAGTTACTTTTTAAATTTTCTACAGTGAAAAATTCCAACTCAGAAACCCTAATTCCAGAATGAGCGAGAATTTGTATAATTAAATACATATCATACATCTTCAGTCTTTTGGACCACCTTAACATACGATTGTGTTCCTGCTCTTCTATAGGATTGTTTATAGACGATTTTTTTTGAGTCTTAATTTTTTTTATCATGCAATCTTTATAACCAAGCCAATAAAGAAATTTGTTTATTTCAACAATATACTTATTGCAAGAACTGACCTTATATTTTCCTTTTAAATAATCTTTATAATCAAGCAATAAACTCTTATCTATTAAAAAGGAATCATTATTAATAAAATTAATAAATAACTCCACACCGTGCTTATAATCAGAGATTGTTTTTGAAGCTTTTTCATCATATCTAAGATTAATAATATAATCATCCAATTTTTCTAATAACTCTTTTTTTGTCATTTCTAGCCTTTATTATTTCAATATTTTTTCTACACAAATCTCTAATAAATCTTCAGGATATTCTTTAATCAACGTCGATAATAATTGTTTATCGATTTTTTTATCAGTAAGAACACAAATCAATAATGTTTTTATATTATCTTTCATAAAGGCTATCTGGTCTTTCATATTTTTAATAAGTGCATCTTTTTCTATAAGCAGACTATTTAACTCTTCTATATGAGCATCTCTCGATGATTTAACTGCTTTTAACCTATCTTCTAAATGTTCTACTCGCTTAATAGCCTCAGATTTGTTTTTGAATCTTTCAATTGTATATACCATTTTAATGACCACCCAATTCTTTTATTATAATATTTTGATTTACAATTAAGTCATTAATTTTTTGAATTAAATAATTTGTAACAGTTACATCTTTAGGAAATTCAGTTATTTCTTCTATATCATTTAATTTTTCTGCAGACTCTTCTGATTCATCTGCTTCAACTATTATTAAAACTTTTTCTTTTAGTGGATCTAAATTGGCAGAAATTTTATATAGCTTATAAAATAAATATTCTTGAATTGAATCGTTGTAATAGTCATGATGTTTTGGCTTATATTTATAAACTACATCATTATAAATAATTTTTTCAGGATTCTTTTCTTTTACAATTAACTTTAATACGTCAAATATATAAATTTCCTTAATTTTTTTCATACTACTTACCTCCAATTTCAGTTTCAATTTTAACTGGGATGATACTTTCAGGTTTAAATACGATTTCATAATCATATTTTGAAACCTCACTATATTGTAGCTGCTCTACTGTATAAGTCGTCTCATCCGCTAGTCTTAAAAAATGTTTTTGATAACTATCTGCTCCTGTTTTACAAATAACTTCTAATTGTTTATCAACTTGATCTGTCTCAATTGAACAATTACCAGTTATTTCAAATAGATAACTATCGCTTCTTAAATTGATAAAAACTATTCTTCTTTTGACTTTAAATTTGTCAGCTTCTTTACTAACATTGTATGATGCTACGTCTGCATCACTATCAAAAGCACACCCTGTTAAACCAAACATTATTAACATAATTATTACTATTATTTTTAATTTTTTCATTATTTTAATCCTCCTACTAAAACCATAAATAAAACCATTAATATTACAATAGTTGCTAATAATTCGATTAGGGTAAATCCTTTATTATTCATTTTTTCATCTCCTTTAATTGTAGAATTTTTTCAAGGCATCTTTCATATGTTTCACTTTCATATTTTTCACGATACAGCTCAGATGCTTTTGATAGTGCCAATTCACATTTAAGCCACTCTTGAAGTCTATCTAAAATCTCTGTGTCTGTTAATTTTCTGTTTTCTGCTAATCTTGAAGCACAATTTCTTTTGCATTGATAATGCTTTAACTTTTCATTTTCTTGTTCTAATAAGTCATAAGCTTTTGCAATTGCTAACGCATACGGAAATTCTTCTTGTTTGATTGTCTCAATTATTTCTCTAGCTTCTTTTTCACTCATCTTCATCACCTTTGTTAACAAAATCTAGGACTTCCTTAATCATTTTTATTTTACATGTAGCTATATCTATACCATAACCTGTTGCTGAATAAGATTTTATTTTCCCTATCAACTCTTTATTTTCCGTTATCTTATTTTCTAGAAAAGAAATAAGTTGTTGTTTTTCGATATATTCTTTGCTATAAAGTTTACCAATAGCTTCACTTGTTTTTTCTAATTGGTGTTCTAAATCTTGTATATATTGCTTTAAAAGTAAAATCTCTGTCGGAAATAAATGATATATACTATCAATACTTAATTGACCACATTTTTTATCAAATTCATAATTTTCTAATATAATGTCAAAATTTTTAAATAGTTTTTCTATTTCTTCTTTATTCATCTAACCACCCTCTTATATAATTACTTCAATTCCTTTAGTTTCTATATCATCATGTTCTAAGTTAATAATGCCTTTATCAGCAAGTGCATATATTAAAGAAAATGCATCATATTCTTTATTTTCTAAAACAAAAGTAGTTTCTTTCGTTTTAGGTATATATTTTTTTAATATATTATCTATATCAATTTTAATGGCTTTTATAAATGTTTCTTTGTTATATGCTTTATACCATTTATCATTTTTTAATAAATCATCAATTTCTTGTTTAATTATCTTTAAATTTTCCAATTTATTTATCCCTCCTTTACTTGCTTTTGAAGTATCTCTCACATTTCTGAAAATCAACTTCATTCAAAGGTGTATTATTGCAATAGTCATCAATATTTTTTTGAATAGTCAATATTAACTACATAGCCCAACTTACCATTATATAATTTATATTCTTCATCTAAAACATTATGAACACGTACCATATCTCATAATCAAATTTACCTTCATTTTTAATAAAATTTATTACTCTCATTATTTTTTTTATGTATCTTTTCATTTGTACCTCCTAAATTTTCGAATCATATATACTATAATCACCATTATTTCAAGTGGGATTAATAGTAGATCAAATATTATTGAAAATGGTATTGCTATAAAGCAAGCAATTAGCATAAGTAAATTTATAAATACATATAATAGATCATCATCAAATGCATCGAAAAGATCCTTAATAATATCTATAAAACCATTAAATATACATATTGTCATCATAGTTGCTCCTCCTTTCAAAAAAATTGTGTTATTTTGATTTTTAAAAACAGATTTCTTTCTCAACATCATAAATTTCTGCTTCTAAACGATTCTTTTTCTTTTTCAAATTAATATATTTACAATATTTTTCGAATGGCCTTAAATTATCACTGTTTTTTATTGAATTTAGTTTTTTATTTATTTTTGACAACTGTTCTGTTAATACTGCTAATTTAAAAAAAGCTTCCATAATTTAATCCTCTTCTTTTAAATTTACTGTCATATTTCCTGTAATTAAATCTATATTATCCTCATCAATAATAATAGTTTTTATTTGGAATCCTCCATTAATCCACAAACCTATATTATCTATTTCATTATCAGGATAACTATTTAATATATTTTTTAATTCTCTCAACATTACTTACACCTCCCCAAGAACAACAAAAATGATACTATTGTAACTATTAAACCAAAAATAAATGTTATCGTATTACCTGCACATAATAAACATAAAAGTCCAAATGCCTGTATAAAAATTTTACAAATGTAATTAAAAATCAAATTAATTAATCTATTAACTTTTTTCATTTCTGTTCCTCCTTTTTTAATATTTCTAATGTAATATCTTTATCATTCATTTTGAATCTCCATATTTTTTCAATTTAAATAAACTAATCAAACTCGCAGCACAAACTCATTAGTTTATTTAAACTTTACTAAAGGTTTATGAGATAGAAAAAATTTTATCATTGATAGCGACCAATTACTGCTTTTAAAGTTTTACTATACTGACATTACAAAAATGAACAGTATTAAATATAAAACTAAATATACGATTACCTCTATTGAAATTTTCATAAATATCCTCCTTTTTTGATAAAATAAACTAATCAAACTCGCAGCAACAAACTCATTAGTTTATTTTACAAAGGAATCCGTAAGTTATATGACATCTACAGTTTTGCTGCTTTTAAGTTTTTTTCACCATTTTTTAACTGGCGATTTTTTATCATATTTTTTAATTTCTTCTGTTGTTGTTTTTTTTGAATTGATTTTTTTATCAATAAAATCTCTTAACTTTTTTTCTGTGTCTTTTAATTTTTGATTTTCGTTAATTAATAACTGATTTTGTTCAGTTAGATTACTAATAATTTTATTATTGCGTTCTTCTTGTTTTTGATAAAACACGATATCTTCTTTTAATTTTTGGTTTTGATTTTTAAAAGTATTTCTTTGCGCTTTATAAGCACCCTTGCTACTTTCAGATCTTGCTTTTGCTGTATTAGCATCTTTTACTAATTTCTTTAGACCGACCAATTTATCAACTATCATCTTATTTTCGTTAACTAAATTTTTGTTTTTAGATTCTAAACTTTTATTTTTTAATGAAACATTTTCTAATTTACGAGTTAAATCCTTTAAATCATTAGATAATCTTTTATTTTCTTGTTCTGTATCTTCTAGTTGCTTAAACCTATCACTTTTTACAATTTTTAACATAACAATCTCCTTTTTTAGTTCTTAAAAAACTTGTTTTTTTCTTTTTTATTAGTTGCCAGTTTTCTGGGTGCTTGAATTTTTTTATTATACTTTTCGCTTTTCTCAACGACATCTCAGTAGCTTCTTCTGGATTAACTACATAATGTCTGTTTTCAAAGTCACCCATTAAACGCACAAAGCAATTGGTATTTTTGTTATTGAGTAAATAAACGTATTTCATATGTTCTCCCTAATTTTTTATTAGATAGAGTAAAATGTTGTATTGTGAAATGCTTAAATCAGTTAATTTTTCAATACCTAATAAACTCAAAATCATCTTGTCAATAACGTCATGTCTATTCATTTCTTCTTTTAAATTTAATAATTGATCACGACTAACCTTTTCCATTTTTATTCTTATTTTTCCTTTCTCCATGAGCCGGGCTCTTTTGTAATATGATTTGAAAAACTATCAAACCTTTGACGTTCTTTATCATAATAAATTGGAACAATACCTTTTTTGCCATTTCTATTTTTACCAATGATTACATTTAGCTCTACTTCTGATTTCGAAGCATTTTTTAAAGAATATTTATCCCAAAGCAGCAAAACGGTAGTTCCAGTTTGTTCAAGCTCACCAGAATCTTTCAAATTTCGAACTGTAGGCATTGGCTCCTCTTCATCCTTACTATTTTTTACATTTTTTGCAGATTCACGATTTATTTGTGCCATCAAAAATATAGTACAATCATAATCAAGACTGATTCTTCTTAATTCTTTAACAATCTCTGTTATTCTCTCGTAAGAACTTTGATTTTTCTTATTATCAATTAAACCTACGTAATCAATAAAGACGATTGTATGACCATTTTTTGTAGATTTAATTATTTCACGTCTAATTGTATTTACGGTTTGGGAAGAATTAAATACTTTGATTTTTTTATTAGCAAGATTTCTACATCCTTCCTTTATCTTTGATTTTTGGTAATCGGTTTCAGGATTATTTAGATACCTTATCGGTATTTTTGTATTTATACCTACAAGTCGCTGATAAACCTGTTGCTCTGACATTTCCATATTGAAAAATATACAATTAAAAGAGTCAGACAAATCTTCTAATAAATTTAAAGCAAAGGCTGTTTTACCAGTACCAGGACGTCCAGCAACGATTACTAAATCGTGCTCTTGAATATTTGCATGTTTCGAAATTGTTTCAAAACGGAAATCTATATTTTTATTTTTAGAACTAATAATTTTATAAATTTCTTCGCAATTTAATTTATGATCATCTGTTGCTACAGCCATATTTTCATATTTGTGCAGAGTATCAAAAAGTTCATCCTGCGATATTCTTTGACTGTTAAAATCTTTGATTGCTTTCATCATACAATTGCGTGTGTATCTGTAAAAAAGCGTTTCTTGAAAATAATCAAACTTGGATTCAATAGGCGTAGCTGTCGACATCATGTTATTGATTTTTAAAATAACTTCATTGATTTGAAATCTTTGAGTAAAATCATTTTTATAATTTTCAACTAACAATGGAATACTAATTGTTTTTGAATCTTTAAATTGCTTTTCAAAAAGTTTAAAAATAAATTGGTTTGTAGGATCTAGAAAAGCTTCTGCAGGAACTACAAATCTATCTATTAAATTTGGATATAATGCTAAATTTCCTAAAATTTCTTCTTCTATTTCATAATTCATTTCAATACCTCAAATCCGCCATAATCTGCATCTATCGTTTCATCGCGTATCTTAGACTGATTATCTATAGCTTTTTTTTCATTAAATTTCATAATTTGGTTTTCCGCTTCTTCAATAGTCTTGATTCCATTTTTTTGCCAGCGATAAATTATTTGATCAATGTATTTAAAACTAAACGCATTTCTACTGACAGCTTCTGAAATTGCTAACTTTACTATTTCAAACGGATAATTCCAATTTTTTATTATTTCTGATTCAAGAGGACTAATTGTTCTTCCAAATTCGCTTTCAATTAATTTAAATATTTTTAAAAAGTCATCTTCTTCTATATTATTATTACTATTACTTGTATTATTCTCTTTAAACTTTTGTTGATACCCTATTAAACTTTTGTTGATACCCCTATCAATATTTGTTGATACCCCTTTTATTACTCTTTTATCAATAGAATTGTTAGTTTTATTTTTTAAATATTTTATAGAAATGTACCCTTTTTCTTCTAAATTTTTAATCCATTTACTAATAGCTTGCGGCGTAACATCATACAACTCAGCAAAATAATTGTTACTAGCCCAACATTCGCCAGTTTTATCTGTTAAAGCCATTATTTCTCCAAAAAGCAACTTCTCATTTGCACGTAAATTTTTATCATATCTAACTTGGGATGGTATAATTGCGTAGTAATTTGGTTTCAAATCTTTATCATTCATGGTAACCTCACTTTCTTTAAAGATTACCGAATCCCCTATTTTTTATTTATATTTGCAATTTTTTTTAAATAATTAATATTAATTTTATAATAATCAACCACAGCCTCCATAGGCACTAAACTTCTAGGTAGTCTATATCCCTGTTTTTTTAATTGTTCTGTAATTTCCCGTTTATCCTTGTCAGCGTAATTTCTACATTTTCCACTTATTTTCATCAAATCATTAGAATCAGCCCATTGTTTCGATAAAATTAAGTCTAATAATTCAATAGCAGACAAGATTTTCTTTTTCATGATGCTCTCCCTTTAAAATTTTCTATTTCATACAAATTACAAGTTCTTCTATATGCGGCATCACATTCTTTGCTAAGATTATCTATTTTTTTTATTTGTAACTTTGTATTCTATTTATACTTTTTTAGAATTCAAAATTTTTAATAGTCGTCAAG
>CANQVY010000025.1 GCA_947627405.1 uncultured Bacilli bacterium
CAATATATTTTGGATTTACCTTAAATCGTCCATTTACATTAATTAATGGATTAACTCCATTTGGATGTTTAACTAAAATTGTTTTATCTGCTGAAATCCCATTTTCAAATGATCTAAATGAAGAAGTATACCTAATTTCAGTAATTAATTCTATTTGATTATGAATTTTTTTAACATTATCATCTATTGATATTGAATTAGATTTACTTCCTTGCATAATTCCAGCTGGATTTATATTTAATCCTTCATTCATAATATTCGAAAGACTTTGACCACTAACATATGTTTTATGAACTCCAACATAACTTTGTCCATCAAGTAAATTTACTAAACTTTGTCCTACCTTATAAGGAAGAATTCCTTTGTTGTTAATTTTCTCGCAATGATTATAAACATATTCTTTCCCCCATTGTTGTCCATAAATTGGTTCATTGATGATATCGGGATTAATTAAGTATTCATTGACTTTCATTGGATTAGATAAACTTGGCATGTAATCATAGGCTGCCGTTTTTGATGTTCCTTGTTTTTGTTTTTTTAATATATCAAATATTGAATTTCTTCGAGCACCTTCAAAAGTTGTTATATTATTGCTTTTTACAGCGTTGGTATTTACTTCATTTTTATTAGTAATTATTGAATTTGCACTTTCTGATAAAGTACTGTTGGTTTCTATTCCTGGATTTTCAAGTGCCTTTTTTACTATGTTATTTCCTTTTTTATAATCATTTAAAGCCTTATCTATGGTATTTTTGTTTAATACTTCTGGATTTGTTAAATCTTTTACAATTTGGTTATCAATATTTTCTAAAACAACCTTCGTTTCTTCTGGTAGGGCATCATATTCTTTTTGTAATTGATTTTTTGTTTCATTATCAAGTGTGCTATTTTTCCCTATACTGCTAGGTATACTTGCCATTTGTAAAACACCTGAAGTCAAAGCACCAACTACAAAGTCATATAGCATACCATCTGCACTATCTCCCCATAATTTATTTAAATCTTCTTCACTACAATAAGTTAGCTTTAAAATAAATGGTGAAACAAGATCAGAAGTCACATTTTCTAATCCCTCTCCTATCATATTTGTTACAAATTTTCCTACAATAGTATCAAGAACTTTTTTAACCATTGAATTATCAATTTTTGTTAAGAGAGCTTTTAGTATTTTATTATCAGCAATCTTGCCATTTTTTAAACCTCCAAAACCTCCTGTAACTTTCTCAATTCCTACCTCAGTTGCTGTAGATAAAATGGCATAAATCAATGCTTCATCTTCTGTGGCGCCATTATAATAGGCTTCGTTTAAAGATCCTCCAAAACACTGTGCAGCAAAAGTAATGGTCCCAAGACCCGTTCCAGGTAATACAGTATCTGCAATAATTGTAGGGATCATAGCTATTGCTGCTTCTCCAACATTCCAAGTGAGTGAATCTTCTTGAATGATGGAATAATTGACTATATATTCTCTTACAGTCATTTCCGTTCCTGGTATTTGATAATTAAATATATGTTTTTCTTTCCATTCTTCAGTTTTTTCAGTAGCAGTTTTTATTTTCTGTTGTGTATATTCATGTACATCATTTTTCGATTTTTCTAATGTTTCATTTCTATTAATGTATTCATCATTTCCAGAAAGCTCTGTCAATATCATATTTGTTTCCATTGATTTTTGCGTATTTTGCTGATTTTGTATATCCCCAAAAAATAATATTGCTGATTTAAAGCTTGTCCAAAGATCAGCTCCAGTTTCTGCAGCCATTGTTCCAGTTGCTACTACCGTTCCACTTATAGTTTTACTTACTTCATATTCACTTGCAGATGTTTGCGTCTTTGCTTCATTACTAGGTTCAAATATTTTATCATTTAACCATTGTAATATTTTCTTACCTGTTGATTTTTTTTCTTTTTGTTCTTTTTTTTTAGTAGTGCCTTCTATAGGATTATTTTCTTCATTTGTATAATACTTTCCTGCATTATTTTTTTGGCTATTTAATTGTATATTTTTACTATTCACATAAGATTGAGATGACGATATATTATTTGCAGAATAATTTACAGAATTTTTATTTGGGTTAAACTTTATTGAATTATTTACACTGCTTGAGCCAATACTTCCATAATTTGGCATTTATATCACCACCTTTTCTCTTTTTAATTTAAGGTTTCTACTTCTTGTTTGGTATCAGATGATACGGAATCTATTTTATTTATCATATCCTTTAATTTTTCTTTAAATGTTGTTTCTTCTTCATCTTTATATCCGATAAAAAATATTTTATCTATTTGTTCATGATTAAATAAAAATGAACTTGAAGAAGATAAAATTCCTTCGGGATACATGCATCCTGTATAATCATATATTTTATTTTCTCCTTTAGGTATAGAACAAAAACCTGTTATCATAACTCTTTTTGTTCCTCCTTGTAAAAGTACAACTGACCCTATTGGTAAATATTTACCATTATCCTTAATTTCTTCCATATTTGTATTTCCTTTCTATATTATTTCCTCATATTTAATGTCTAAATTTTTATTTGAATTATTTATTGTATTGGGATTTATATTTTGAACAGTGCTACTTCCTAGTGTTTTGTATTCTGAATTGTTTTGAACAGATTTCATATTATTTGTCTTTTCTGTGCTTATATTTAAAGTTTCGGGTTGAATTGGTGTTTTCTTTTTATCAAATTTTACATCATTCTTGGCCTCATTATCCCAAGATATATTTTTTCTATCTTTCGAATTATCTATAATTTTATTATTGTTATTGTAATTTATACTATTTTGATAGTCATCATGAAATGTTTTATTTGCATCATCAAGTACACTATCGTTTGCAATTTTATTATCAATATCATTTACATGCTGAATTATATATACAGAATGGATATATTCACTACTACTAGACACTCCTAATATTTGATCCAAGGTGCGAGTATGATTTTTTTTATCGTTATCTATATCTGCATCATTTAAAATAGAAATATTATTTGGTATGACTTGCTGCGTATTCAAGTTATGAAAATAATAAGTTTCATCAATTTGAATCATATCAGTGACTAAAGAGGAACATTTCATCATAACAGCAGCGCATACACCTGAATCATAATTACTTACTTTAATATCCATATCCTGATTAAAAAATGTATTTGATATAAAATCTTTCACCATACTATTATTAATTTTATAAATATCTTTACTATTTATTTTTATTGTATTGGTTTTTTTTACTTTTATATTTTTTTGAATCTTTGATTTTATTTTTACATCCCTCGGATTGATCTTTTGTGCATTCTTTGTTAATTCTTGCTCATAATTTACATATCTATTTAAAACTTTAATCACACTTTTTTCTAAGCGATTAAAATTAGTTTCCAATATATTACAATTGGACCTTAAGGCATTTAATTTCTCATTAATATGATTTTTATCTTTTATATTATAAGGTAGCTCTGCTTTTAAGCTATCAACATAATTATATGCATCTGTACATTTACTTGCTACTTTTGTAGTTATAGAAGATATTTTCCTATCAATTACATCTAAATCTATTTCAATATCAGCCATGTTAATTTTCTCCATCTATTGTATTTTTTATTCTTATTTTCAAAGGATTAATACTATTAATTACTTTACTAAATTGTCTTTCCAATTCTGTAATTTTGTTAATCAATTCCTTTGCGTCCTCACCTTTCCAATGATTTCTAACACTAGTTTTAAAATCAGAGATTGTATTTCGGGCATCTATCAGACTTTTCTCGCATTTATCTAATCTATTTAATTTTTCTTTTAATCTGTTTTTTTCAGGAGAATTAGTATTAGGAGTAAGATTTAAATCCAAATCCCAATCAATATTAAATAATTCATCAAATAAACCCATCTATACCTCCTAATTTAATTTCCTTGTATTACTCATTCCAATTGTAGTTATATTTGTTAAATCTATTGGAACTGAATTTTGCCCAACATTATTTGAATTATCTGTTCTAGAAATATAATTACTCATTGTTTCTATCCTGTTATTATCAATTTTTACAGCTCCTACTTTTGGTTCTAATGTTTGTATATGATTTTTAAGTTCTATTAAATTTATTTTGTCTTTTCTCATATTTATATAATTTATATAGTTAATGCTAAATTCACTATTCTTATCTAATCCCGATTGGTTAAGTACTGTCAATAAAAAATCTGGAAAAGAATACCCTGCATTATAATTATCTATTGGTATATAAATAAAATATATTTTACTTGAATAAACGTTAATAAGTACTTGTCTTATATCAAAAATTATTTTTCCAATTAATAAATTATTTTGACTTGTATTAAATAACGTATCTATAATTTGATTAATAATATTTAAAAAAATATTTTCTTCACATATATTTTTTATATACTCATCAAATTTTGCCAAGGCACTTATTTCATATCTTAACTCTACGCCAGATTCTTTAGTGATAATACTAAATGGTAATAATCCACTTACTTTTTCTCCTGCAACTAATGCAATTTCTTTCGTAAGCAAATTTTCATTATCAGCTAATAACTTATAATAGAATTTTCTTCCTTCATTTATTACTGTATTTAACCTCTCCATATTATCACCCAATCAAATTGATTATTAATTTTGTGCACCATTTGTTCCTGCATTTGGATCCAATGTAGCAGAAGTCGTCATTTGTTCTTCATATTCTTTAGATCTCTTAGCAGCATTTGCCATGATATCACCAATATAAGTTAAAGCATTTCGAATTTCTTGTGTAAATGCAGTTTCATAATTTTCTATAGAAGTTCTGAAAGCATTATGAGCATTACCATCCCAATAATCTTGTAATGTTTTATCTAGTTCAAGTAATCTTTGAATTACTCTCTTTCCTTCTGTTTCATGATCGATAAAAGTTTGTCTTAAATTTTCAATGTCTGCAAAGTTAATTTCAATATTAGCGCTATCACTTGCTTGCGCACTTACCCAACCTGTATCAGCCATTTTATTTCTCCTTTCTTTTGTTTATAATTAATCTTCACTTGTAGATGTATATGTTGTATTTTCAAATTCATTGACGTTTGTTGCTTGTAAAGATGCATATCCATCTGCTGCATCTCCAGTAAAGTCTGAAAATATTCTTAAAGTTTTACCAATATCTTCAAACATTGCTTGGAAACGATTTAGCATTGAATTAAATGCCTCTTTATCAGCTCCCTGCCATGATGAAACTTTAGCTATATCTGCTTGTAATTCTGTATGTAAATTAGACAATTCGGTATAAATATTTGCCATTTGCTCTTTTGCATAAGTTGCCATTTGTCCAGTTTTTGCCTTGATAGATCCATCACCTAAAGCACTCACTTGTGATGTGTAAGCATCAGCCATTGTAGTTTCCTCCTTTCCTATACTAACATCAGTTTTGATCCGTTTGTTAACCCTTGTTCTTTGACTGATAAATTAATATCATAAACTTTTCCACTGCCACGATCGCATAGTAGAACATCTTCATCGGCTATAAACAAACCTCCTGATAGTTCACAAATAGACTTTGATAATAATTCCAATATTTCTTTTATCGTTTTATGAAGTGGAAGAAAAGCATCGAAACTTTGGTTCACACTAGGCACAAAACATTCAACTAATATTTGATCTGTCATATCATCACCTATTTTCTATTTTATTGTACAATAAGTACCCCCCCCGTTGTCAATATTTCCTGGTTTACTTTACGTCAATTTTAGAGGTAAAGTTTAGCAATTTTAATTTCATAAAAAACCCCTTCATATATTTTTGCAAAAAAAATAATAGAATGATTTCTTTCTATTATTTTTCTGATTGCAATATTTTTATTATATGTTCTTTACCTTTATGAATAAATACTCCCATATTGGAATCACTTGGTAAATTTCTTGCCGTTAATAATTTATTCGTTTTTATGAGCGGCTGAATATCAAAACCTGCTCCAATCCATAGACCCTCTTTATCTCCAACTTTATTTTTATACCAACTTGTAACTGATGCGTCCTTTAAACCATCTACTTCATCCACTAATATAAAATAAATTTTATATTTTTCTGTAATTTTATCAAGTGCTTGACTAAACAAATTTAATGTTTCTTGAGTTAACACTTTAACCAAACTTGCAAGACCATTAATTATAAATACTGATGTTGGAATTTTTTCAAACCTTGATAAATCCTTTGTTTGTTCATAAATTTTATTTCTATTTAAGATTTCATTACTGATAGCTTTTATGATTTTTTCAAAATCTTTATTCACTACAAAACAATTTCCAGATGTATTAATCCTTAGATTATCCTCTAAATCTAATACCGAAATTACATTGTTATTTATTTGTTTTAACACATTCACATATTCTTCTATAAATGGTACCATTATTTGTAGTTCCTCCGCAGAAATTATGGATATTGGTTTTTCTATTAAGCTATCCGTAAATATTTTTAAATTTTCCTTTATTACACCTATTGGTACATTTTCTAAAGTAGATATCTCACTACCTACAAAATCAACATTTACATAATCGGGTAAAAATGGAGTTTTTCTAGCTTTCGCTTTGTTTGTCTGTTGTAACTTTATGTTAAACTCTTCTATATATTCAAATATATCCTCTCTATTACTACATAATGCTGTTTGAAATTCCATAATTTCATCTATATTAACTAACCCTCTTCCAGGTGTTGCCTCTGGATATAATCCTTTTGTTCTTCCTACAATACTAGAATAATCGCTTGCATCATTCAATTGCAATGCATACATAAGTTTAAAATTTTGTCTTAAAGTGTACCTTATAGCTCCTACTTCTGATGCTGTCAAAATAACAAAAATACCATATTTATGACAATCTCTTGTAATGGATACCAAATCCATCGATAAATCTATAGTTTCTGCTAAAGCGCTATAGTTGTTAATTGCTAAAATAATATTTGGTAATTTATTTCCACTTTTTTCTATATATTTTTCATAGGAACCACCATAATCTGAAAATAATCTTTTCCTTGTTTCTAATTCTTCTTTAATCATTTTCATTAAATTTAAAACTTTATCCGGATCAACTTGCGTTAATACATCTCCAACATGTGGAGCTTTTTCTAAATATTTCAAAGTCCCGGATCCTAAATCGATGATATATATATTTGCTTCCTCTGATGTGTGATGTCTCATTATTGAATCAAATAATGTATGTAGAAGTGTTGTTTTTCCTGACCCGACAGATCCATAGATAATGCTATTGCCATGTTTAGATAGAGGCATTGTCAAAAGGGCTTGCTTTTGCGAAGATGGTTGATCATATTCTCCAATTATTGGATTTAGTTTATATTCCGACTCTTGATATTGATACTTTTTTTCTAAATTGTCAACATATATTTTATTTGGTAAAGGATCTAACCATAATCGTGGAGAATGAATATTTTCTTCTTTTGAAATATCAGATAAGTGTTTTACAATAGCTACAACCTGTTGTTCTTTCCTTTTTCCATCATTTTTTTTCTCCGTTTTCTGATTTCTGATGATCCCTCCTAGGTTATTGATAATGGAAATTCCTTCATTTTTTAAATCTTTAGCGGAAAGAACTGTATCATATGGGGCTCCTGCCCATGCCGATTGTCCAAGTTCAAATAATTCATTATACCCTACTTGCAAATAAAATCTACCTGTTTGTGTAATTTCTGCGGCTTCGGGTCTTTTTAACATTTCGTTAGAATCTGCTGCTGTTTGTACTTTTAAACATATTCTAAATCTTGAATTTGACCATATTTGATCGTTAACAACTCCACTTGGTTTTTGTGTTGCGAGTATTAAATGAACACCTAGTGATCGACCAATGCGGGCTGTTGAAATAAGTTCATCCATAAATTCAGGTTGTTGAGATTTTAATTCTGCAAATTCATCTGAAATAATGAATAGGTGTGGTATCGGTTCATTTACAACCCCTTCACGACGTAATTGTTGATATTTATAAATATCGATCGTTCCTTCTCCTGATTTGTTTCTTGCTTCATTAAAAATTGCTTGTCTTCTTTTAAGTTCACTCTCTATAGATACTAAACTTCTTTTAATTTGATTTCCTGAAAGGTTTGTAATTGTTCCTGAGATATGTGGAAGTTTTATACCAGTTTCAGGATTTTCAAAAGCTCCTGTTAATCCTCCACCTTTATAATCAATCAGTATAAAAGATACTTCATCCGGATGATAATTAAGTGCTAGAGATAAGATATAAGTAATAATAAGTTCAGATTTACCGGATCCTGTCATACCTGCAATAAGTCCATGGGGTCCATGGAATTTTTCATGTAAATCTAAATAAAAAGTATCTCCTAATGTATTTAGCCCTATAGGGGCACGTAATGAATTTATCGGATCACTACTTTCCCATCGATTTAGAATGTTTAAATGTTCTATTTTATCTACACCATACATTTCTAGGAAAGTTAACATATCTGGCAAAACATACTTTTTTTCATTTATATCTAAATTGACATTGGATAATTTAATAGCAAGATCTGTTAAATCATCGCATTCCCTGCAATCAGAAACAAAACTTAATACATCCCCTGAAATATCATTTTTATTATAAATTTTTGTTTCCTTGGAACTAATGTCAATTACAGATGTACATTCTTTTGGCAGGTTTGTTATTTTATCAAATAAAGTAATAATACTAAATCCAATATTCTCTTGATTTTTAAATATAGCTTGTAAAAAATCACATTGAGAAAATAGTTCTCTATCAGTTACAACAATAACAAAATAAGGACTCATTGCAGCTTTTTTGTCAATTAAGTGATCTATAATTGGTTCAAAAATTGAAGATAGCATTTTTACATCATTTGTATTTGTTGCCAAATATCGTGTTGTTTTTGTATTATCCCAAAGATGTGGTAACCATTTTACAAATTCCCATTCCTTAAAATCATCCTGACTACCTATGTACATAATTTTTACTTCATCATAACTATGAAGGGTGGCTAGTTGTAAAATCAATCGTTTTGTAAAATTTACAGTTAGTTTTCGATTACCAATAATTCCTGTAAAAAAATTATCTATTAATGAATATGTAATAGGTACAGACATTAAGGTATGTGGCATTTCTTTTAGTTTATACATCATTTCCTGAAGATTATCTTCTTCTAATTGAAATCCTCTATTTGCAGCTTTTATTTCTGCATTCATAGGAAGATTCCCTATGCCTATATTTAAAGTTAAAAAATCATTTTGTCCACTCATTCTTTCAAATAAGGTTGGACTTATAGATAAAATGCGGTTTACACATTCCTCATATGTTATATTATTCTCCATTAATATTTGCGTTTGCATTTTAACAATATTATTAATTTCTATTTCTTTATCATGAATATATTTTGCGTATTTTACTTGCCTTTGTTGTTCACTTTTTTTTGCCTTTCTACGCATGTAAGTTCTAAGTAACAATGGCCACAATAATGTTCCCATTAATGAAACAACAGCGATTATCATTGTTGGTACAACAGAACTAAATTTTTTCCCTTGTACCATCAAGTTATTTATACTTATAATACTGCTCATCGTTGTAGATAAGGCCATTGTTAATGTAGGCCCATATTGTAATAAGGCTGGGGTTGATTCTCTATCTTGCTTTCCTGGTGGAGAATCTATATTAATCTCTTCGGTTACAACTTCTCTTTTAAATCTTGGAGAACGATAGAAATATTCAATATCTTCATCATCCTCTTCTATTTCTCTTTCTTTAAACTCTTGTTTTTTCATAGAAAGCAACAGATCATTTTTATATTTAACTTTATTACTTGGATTATTCATTGCAATAAAATTGCTACCTATAATTAATTTAAAACCCATAACATATATAACATCACCTGGTTTTAAAACTTCATTTTTAATTCTTTTTTCATTTACATAAGTCCCATTTGAACTATTATTATCAATAATTGTAAAATGCCCATTTTGATAGTTTATTGTAAAATGGTGCGATGATACAAAATCATTGTTATAACAAATTGTATTATTATCTTCTCTTCCAAACGTAATCTGTCCATCGTGCGCAATTACATACTTTTTAAATTTTAATAAATTATAATCAATCGCATAGGAATATAAGTAAGCATGGTCTGCCTCTCCTTTAATCGATATAACATTTAAAGAATCTTCTTCAATTAATTTTTCCTTTATAGGCATATTAGAATCGTCCAGTAACTGTACTTTTTTATTGGACTTTGCTACCCAACAGTTATCTTCTCCTTCTATACTTAAAAGATCCCTTTGTGTATTATTTAAATCTATATCTCTTACATAGAATTGTCCCATAACTTTTTGTGGTAAATAAATATCATAAATTCTATCCTTTTTTATTAATGTGACAATCATTTTTATTACCTCTTATATTCTTTTCTTATTCTATATTTGATTATAACAACAAGCTTTTTTTCTGTCAATTAGCCAAAGAAAAAATATGCATTATGCATATTATTTTTTTCGAACATTTTCTTGTAATGTTAATCGATAATTTCTATAATCCTTTGCAATTTCTAAAATATAATTTTTTACTTTATCATTGCAAATATTTTCTTTTTTATGACATCGTTTATAGCTAAATATATTATTGGCATATTCCCTTGGGATAGACTCGTTATAAAAATATAACATATTCAACTTTGTCTGTTTAGCATCTCCTGATATAGTCGTATTTCTAGCCATTTTTATTAAACAAAAATCATAGACGTCTACATCATAAATACCAATACTATATATCTCATTAATTAAAATTGCCAAGCGTACAAGTACTCTTGATTGATATTCTTCTCTTTTTTTATCTTTTAAAAAGAAAAATCGATTCTGTAAATACATCTGTGCAAGTGCATTTTCGGGTTTACTATCAAAATACTGTTTTAATTGTTTTGTTCTTTCAAGCGATAAATTCTCTATATTCATTTTCCACCTCTTAAACCAATGTTAATTTTAACCCATTTAACAGGCTTAATCTTTCAATCGTTAGATTTGTATCTTCAATATTACGATTTTCTTTATCATATATTACATGATTTTTTGTTTCCTTATAAATCCCATTCGATTGATTACTGATCGATTTTGAAATAATATTGGATATTTCATGAATGGTTTTATTCGTCGGAACAAAAACATCATATGTTCTATTTAATTCTTTTACGTAAACCTCTACCAAAATGTTAATTGCCATATACATATCACTTTCTTTCATTTCTGTCTGTTTTAGTATAACAATACGCAAAAAAAGTGTCAATAATATTGAAAATTTTTTCAGACTATACTGTCAAATTTTGTTTTTCCTTTATAAAATAGGATCTTTGTAATTTACTAAATCAAATTTTACTTCGTTAAATGTTTGATATCTATCTTCTGGATTTTTCTTTGTACATTTTATAATAATTCTTTCTAGCTCATCGGATAATTCTTTATACCAATATCGAATGGGATAGATTTTATATGGTTTATTACATGGTGATTTGTTGGTTAATAAATAATACAAAGTGATGCCAAATGTATAAATATCTGTTTTTTCGTCAGTTTGAGCTTTTTTATCATATTGTTCTGGTGCAGCATAACCAATGGTCCCAAGCCTGATTGTATCGTGATTTTTGCTTTTATTGTATTCTCTTATTGTTCCAAAATCAATTAAATAAATTTTATTGTTTTTATCCAACATAATATTTCCCGGTTTTAAATCTCGATAAATAATTTTAGGATTTTGAGAATGTAAATAAAGAAAAACATCACAAAGTTGTAAAGCCCAATTCACAACATCTTCTTCTTTTTGTCTTCCCTCTTTATCTAGTTTTTCTTTTAAAGAAATTCCCTCTATAAAATCTAATACTTCATAATAAATTCCTTGATCTATAAAATGTTTAATGACTTTAGGAAGAGCTGGATGATCTAATTTTTTATATATTTCTAATACTTTTTTGGAATCATAATCCGCTAATTTTTTCTTTATAATAAATTTTTTACCTGTTTCTTTATTTTTTCCCACATAGACCATAGACATTTCGGTATTACTAATTTTATCTAATATTTCTATTTTATTCTCCATTATATCACCATATATTTTTATCATAGCATATTTACATTATGAAAAAAACAGATTGTTGTAAATCTGTTTTTCTGTACTGTCATTTATTGTCTAATTTTAATGTGTAATTCTCTTAGTTGTTGCTCCGTTGGATCAACTGGAGATCCCATTAATTGATCCATTCCACTTACACTTGGCGGAAAAGCTTGCACTTCTCTTAGGTTTGGTTCATCTTTGAGTAACATAATCATTCGATCAATTCCAGGAGCCATTCCTGCATGAGGAGGAGCTCCATATTTAAAGGCTGTATATAAAGATTTAAATCGATTTTTTACTTCTTCTTCATCATATCCCGCTATAGAAAAAGCTTTTTTCATAATTTCTAGATCATGGTTTCTTACAGCCCCACTGGCCATTTCATTTCCATTACATACGAAATCAAATTGATAAGCAAGTATCTCTTCTGTTTTTTGTTTTTCCAAAGCTTCCATTCCACCTTGTGGCATACTAAATGGATTATGACCAAAATCAAATTTTTTCTCTTCTTCATTGTATTCAAACATTGGAAAATTATTTATAATACAAAATTCAAATTTATTTGGATCTAATAGCTCTAATCTTCTACCTAATTCGCTTCGAATCATTCCTGCTTGTTTTGCGGCCATGTTTTCCTCTTTATCTGC